>JAZQKM010000128.1:0-4757 GCA_045542155.1 Eubacteriales bacterium | reverse complement strand
TCCTTAACGAATTGCTCAACAACGGGATGGCGACCGTCCTTAATGATGATCTCGTCGCCTTGTGTAATTTCGGGGCGCACGTATTTGTTCTTTGTAGCCACAACCGCGAGAGAACGGTAAGCATCCAGCTCGGCGAGGAGTGCCGCCGTTTTTTGAATACGGACACTCTGCTCTGCAACAAAGGTACGCACTTGTTGGAAGAGCTCATATTCCAGCGCTACGGCGCGGTCCTTGGCACCGAGAATGGTAGATTCCATCT
The DNA here is from genome assembly GCA_045542155.1 of Eubacteriales bacterium. Lineage (GTDB taxonomy): Bacteria > Bacillota > Clostridia > Oscillospirales > CAG-272 > UMGS1865. The sequence continues at coordinate 4,498 of JAZQKM010000128.1, read as the reverse complement.
CCTTGAGCTCGGGGGTAATGTAACGCTCGCCGTTTGTAAGCGTTTGCTTGCGAATATAGTGCTCGGGCACCTGATCGATAAACGACTTGGAAACCTCAATATAGTAGCCGAATACTCTGTTGTAGCCAACGCGAAGCGTGCGAATGCCTGTTTTTTCGCGCTCTTCCTCGGCAATTTTTTCAAGCCAGGAGTCGCCGTCCTCCATAATTTCGCGCAGGGAGTCAAGCTCTTTGCTATATCCCTTTTCAATCATTTTGCCCTCGCGAACGGTAAAGGGGGGCGTTTCTACGATAGCGGCATCAATGCGCGCGCAGATATCGTCAAGCGTATCGAGCTCGGCATAAATGCGAGAGAGCCCCTCGCTTTTGGCACTCGACAAAAGTCTCTTGATTTCGGGGAGCACCATTGCCGTATTGCAGACCGCACGCAGATCCTTGGCGTTTGCGTTGCCGTAAACGATGCGGGTAACAAGACGCTCCAAGTCAAGCACGTGAGAGAGCTCCTCGCCAAGCTCGGCACGCAGCATAAAGCTGTTGCAAAGCTCTTCAACGGCACTCAAGCGGCGCTCAATGGCGGCAACGTTCAAAAGGGGCTTTTCTACCCATTTGCGCAGCATACGCTTGCCTGCCGCGGTTTCGGTTTTATCGAGCACCCACAAAAGCGATCCCTTTTTATCCTTGTTGCGCATCGAATCGGTGAGCTCCAGATTGCGGCGGGTATTGATATCCATTTCGAGATACTGACCGTCACTGTAAACGTTCAGGTCGCGGATGTAGGAGATGTCGCCCTTTTCGGCTTCCTCAACGTAATCAAGGAGTGCACCGATGGCAGAGATCATTGCGCGGTCGTCGAGGTATTCGTCCTTGACCTGCTCGCCAAATTGCGAAAGAACGCGCTCGCGTGCCGCGGCATAATCAAAGCGTGCGTATTGGTTATCGGTCATCGCAATTTCTTGACGGCTCATCAAAAATTCGCCAACCTCGCCCATATTGGAGCGGCCAACGTTAACGATCGCCTCGCGAGGCGCGTAGGTGCCGATCTCCGCACGCAGGCGTGCTTCGGCATTCTCACCCGAAAAGCTGGTAGCGTGCACCTCACCCGTAGAGGCATCGGCAAAGCAGATGCCAAAGGAATACTCGCTCATGCAAATGGCGCACAGATAGTTGTTGCTTTGCTCGGAGAGCAGGCTCGATTCAAGCAGCGTGCCGGGCGTGATCATGCGAATGACCTCACGGCGCACAAGTCCCTTTGCAAGTGCGGGATCCTCTACCTGCTCGCAAATGGCGACCTTGTAATTCTTTTCGATCAGCTTGCCAACGTACCCCTCATAGGAGTGGAACGGAACACCGCACATCGGTGCTCTCTCTTCCTCGCCGCAGTCTCTGCCGGTTAGCGTCAATTCGAGCTCACGCGAGGCGAGAATGGCATCGTCAAAGAACATCTCGTAGAAGTCTCCGAGACGGTAAAAAACGATATAATCCTTGTACTGATTTTTGATTTCCCAATATTGCTCCATCATTGGAGTCATGGCAGTATCTCCTTATCGATAAAAATGAGAATTTAAGAAGTTAGTGGCAACCGCCGCAGGTGCTGCAGTTATGTGTGCAGCCCGAGGGCTCCTCGCCTGTGATTTGCGTCATAATGGTTTGGTTCACGCTGTTCATCAGCTCGTTAACAACGGCTTGCGCGCGGTTGAGCTCTGCAAATGCTTCGTTGTTGACGATCAAATCATAAAGCTCGTCGATGCGGCGTTGGATGCTCTGGATAAGATCCATATCGCGCTCCTCTTGCGTAACTGCTTTTTGCATAGCTCTTTGTTGAACGTCGTATTCCACAAGATAGGTTTGCAGTTCTTTGTTTTCTTCGTAAGCGGTTTTTGCAGCTTCAAGAGCTACCAAGCGTTCATCCTCGGCAAGCTTTTTGCCAAGCGCGGATGCAAGTTCAAAAATTTCCATGTTTATATCCTCTTTTCTTTTGTTTCCTGTTTTTTGCCCCAGAGCGCAAACGCATCTGCGCGCTCTACGGTGACGTTTACAAATTTTCCAACGTCCTTTTCGTCGCCCTCAAAAAAGGCGATCTTATTACCCTCGGTGCGCCCCGAATAGAGGGCATCGTTGCCTTTGCTGACACCGTCGCAAAGAACGCGAAGTGTCTTGCCCACCAGGGCTTCGTTACGCTCTTGTCCAATCTCCTTCTGCAAAGCAAGAAGGCGGTCGAAGCGTACGGCTGTAACCTCGCGCGGAACCTGCTCCATTTCGGCGGCAGGAGTGCCCTTTCGCGGCGAGTAAATGAAGGAATACAGCATATCAAAGCGCACACGCTCAAGCATCTGCATCGTTCCCTCAAAATCTTCCTCGGTCTCGCCCGGGAAGCCGACGATAATATCCGACGTAATGGTAACATCGGGCATTTTCTCTTTCATATAGTCGACAATGCCGAGATATTTTTCGGTATCGTAACGGCGGTTCATTTTCGCAAGGATGGCATCACTGCCCGATTGCATAGGAAGATGGAATTGGTGCGCAATATGCTTTGAAGAAGCCATCACGTCAATCAGCTTTCGGCTTGCATCCTTGGGGTGGCTTGTCATAAAGCGAAGAATGAAATCGCCCTCGATAGCATCCAATTCGGAAAGCAGGTCTGCAAAATCGTATCCTTCGGCGCGGTCCTTAGCGTAGGAGTTGACGTTCTGCCCGAGCAAGGTAATATCTTTGTACCCCTTCTCCACAAGGTCACGCACCTCGGCGATGATCTTGTTCTTCTCGCGGCTGCGCTCGCGCCCGCGCACGTAAGGAACGATGCAATAGGAGCAGAAATTGTTGCAGCCGTACATCACCGAAACCCACGCACGGTAGTCGCTTGCGCGACGAATGGGAAGCTCCTCGACAACGGTGTATTCCGCTTCTTCGGGGCAATAGATACGCTTACCCGTTTTCAGCTTTTGACAAAGCAACTGCGGCAGGCGATGCAAGGACGAGGGGCCCATTACGAAATCGACGTAAGGATAGCGAAATTTGATATCCTCTTGGCGGTGCTGTTGTGCCATCATACAACCGCAAACCGCAATAACGAGCGCGGGATTTTTCTCTTTGAGGTGCTTGTACTGCCCTACAATGGAAAGTGTCCTCTTTTCGGCGTGCTCGCGAATAGCGCAGGTATTGACCACGATAAAATCAGCCTCTGCGGGATCCTCTACAATGGCATACCCCATCTTCTCGCACATTCCCGCAAACTTTTCGCTGTCCGCCTCGTTTTGCTGACAGCCAAAGGTCTGCACAAATGCACCGCGTCTTTTTCCCGCAGCTTCAAAAATGCGGTCATTTTCGGCACGCATCGCCAAAATATATCGTTGTTGCTCTGCCGCACCAAGCGGCGGCAATGGAGTGTTCTTTTTCATTGACAATTCCTTCAAGTAGAATTTGAGCATAATAACTCTATTATATTATACTGTTTATTAAAGAATTGTCAAGATATTTTTCGTAAATTTTCGACTTTGCCTCAATTTTGCCACAGGATTTTCTGTTCTGCTTGCAAAGGAAAGCGGTAGATTTCATCGCTTGTAAGGTCGCATTTGTGAAGGGCAACAGCAGATATAGTACGGTTTTCGTAGGTCGTGTAGTAATAAATCCCACGGTCGAGATTGATGCAGGATGTGTATGCGCTGATCTCGTATTTTCCGTCATCGAGAAGCACACATCCGCGCACGTGCTCAACAGAGCCCAAAATGTGAAAAAACTGCGACACGCTCGACAATTCATCGCTCTCCGATACCGCATTTTCTCGCACAAACGCCGCACGCACAAAGCGCGATGCCGACGAAAAATCTCCCGGCAAGCCCATCGCTCCCATTCCGCGGCTGTAAGGCGTGAGATACTCCTTGCCCAAACACGCCATTGGCGGCTCATTTGAAAGCGCCATATAGTCGCAAAGATGCGTGACGTGATAGGAAAACGGCGGATTGTTAGTTAGAACACCCACGGGATTTTCATATATTTTAAGCCCCTCTGCCACGCTTTCCACAACGATAGACTCTTCCCCATCCGCAATCATCCAATGCAAGGGGGATAGCGGCAACTCGGGACTGAACGGCGTGTTGCAAAGATGGATGCGCGAGAGACACTTGCGCGCCTCGTCAACGTTTTTGCACTGTGAGAGCAGCCACGGAATAAGCTCGAAAGGAGAGATGTTTTCTTTCCCCTCTTGCAGAGGAAAGTAGCAGGCGTTGGTGGGGAAATTAAGCCCCGCCATCCCCAAGCCGCACTCGTTTGCGGCATCGTAATAAAGAGGATAGCCCTCCCTGACGGTCCCCATGCCAATAATGGCATAATGACTCTCCAAATCCTTTTTGTGTCGAAAAGAAAGCTTATGGTTGCGCGGTGTAACAATGACCTCTTCGCCATAGGAACATTCAATATCAAGCGTCCGCCCAAAGTAGGCGTCCTTTGTTTTGTAAGTGATAGCGGTGCACATTTTTGAAAAATCTCCTTTTTCTTTTACT
>JAZQKM010000127.1:0-3561 GCA_045542155.1 Eubacteriales bacterium | reverse complement strand
TCAGTCAGTCTATCGACTGACAGCTCCCCTTACACAGGGGAGCCTTCCGCTGCGGCGGGACTGTGCAAAGCTAAAGCTTTTTGGAACCACCAGCACTGCTGGTGGTTTTCGTTTTACAAAAAAAAAGAAAGCGGTCTGCCCTCGGCAGACGTCTTTTACTTTTTTGTTATTCGTTAATATCCTCTAAAGCAAAGGAGAAACGCAAGTTTCCTGTGTAAATATCAGATTGGGTGATATTCTTTTGGTCGATGCGAACAAATCCGCTCTGCGAGCCAACCTCCGTAAAGCTTGCAAAAACGTCACCGTTTTGCAAGGCATTTTCTTCGGCATCAGAGAACACCTCATAGGGGAGTGTTGAGCTTCCGTCGGCATTCTTCAGCACGAACAAACCGTCCTCTCCCCAAACGCGCACAGTGATTTGCTTGCCTTCCAAGAACAAAGCCTCGGGAACGCTGACGGTGAACGCTTCTTTATGGTAAGAGGTCGTTTCTGTGCGTTGCAGGTCCTCGGCAGAGGTGATTTCTTGGGGAATCACAACGGTGTAGGTTGGAGAGTTTGTGGCAATAACAGTTGCAGTAACGGTAGCTTCTTCGGCATAGAGTGTTACCGAAAAAGCAGCTATCAGAAGCAAGACAATAAAAAACGAAATGATTTTAACTGTAATTTTCATTGTTCTTCCTCCTTATCGATATCGGTAATGGAATACGAAAATACCAAGACCCCGTTGTAAACGCCTGATTTTGTGATTTTGCTTTGGTCTATTCGAATCCAAGTATCAATACTGCCATTCTCACTAAATCTTGCAAAAACGTCACCGCTGCCAATGGGCATTTGCGAATCCTTTGTAGGCAAAAGGTCAAAGGGGAGCACAGAGCCGTTTTCGTCCTGCAAACAGAATATGCCGCTTGCATCCTTGGGGCTGACAGAGACCAAAATTTCCTTTTCGCCATACAAATTCGCCACGCCCTCGGCACTGATTGTAAATTTGGTAAAGCTGTTGCGGTCAGGGTCGGTGACATCGGTTTGCCGCAATTCGCCAACATCTATGGTGGAAGGAATCACGATTGCATACGTAGGAGCGGGGACAGAGGTCTTGAATTTTAAGGGAACATCCTTTACGGTAGTCGCTTGCCCGATTTCAAAAGCGGAACCGTCTTGCTTGCAGATCTTGGTGGGAGTTGCCTTTCCTTCGCCGACCGCACCGCTACCAAGCTGTCCGCATAGGTTATCGCCCCAAGTCCAAACAGAGCCGTCCTGCGCAATCATCGCGCCGTTTTGGTACGCCGCGGCAATCGCTACGGCTACGGGAGAGCCGTTGGTGTTAGCAAAGAGAGGAACAAAGGTATCGGTTGCAGAATCTTTGTCGTTGGAAATTTTTGCACCTGCGGTATAGACCTTTCCGTCACGGGCGAGCAGAACGGTTTGTTGCTCCGATGCTGCAATGGCGGAAATATTCCAAGCGGATGTGTCAACCACTTTGAAAAGGACGGACGGTATGTCGGTTGTTGCCCCATTACCGTACTGACCGTAATTGTTCAGTCCCATAAATCCAACCTTTCCGTCTTTTTGCAAAAAGGCGGAGTGAGTTGCACTCAAGGCAACGTCGGCAATCGGTGTTTCTGTCTTTTTGTCGGGGAGAGCAAACGGAGCGGCAGGCTCCACTTGGTTCTCTGTACCCAACAAATAGTTTGCCGTATCGCCCCACAAATAAACCTTTCCGTTCACGTCAATGGCACTTACCGAAGCAACGCCTGCAGAAATTTGAGCAATGAAGGCGTTTTGCAAATCAGATACTACGTGTGGAATTGCGGAGCACGCGGCATTATTTTCGAGTGTGTATCCGAGCTGCAGCTTATCGTTGAGGCCGAAGGAATACACGCGGCCGTTCTCGCTCAGGGCGAGGGAGAAGCGTTGGCCTGCCGCCACAGCGATGATGCTTTTGTCGGCAAGTTCTGTGACGGGTGTGGGAGCAGAAAGGGGAATTCCGCCGTTGTCAATACCCAACTGACCGTATTCGTTATTGCCCCAAGCATAAACGTTGCCATCCGATGCGAGCATAAGCACGTGGTCGGCACCTGCGCTGATAGCTACCGACGTAACACCTTCGGGCAGATGAACTTTTGTGGGAACGGTGACGCTTGTTCCTGTTTCGAGGGAGGATGCATTCCCCAAAACGCTGTTGGTATTATCTCCCCAACCCCACACTTCACCGCCTGCGGTTTGCACAATCATAAATTTATCACCAATGGCGATCATGGGCTCGGGAGAGCCAATGACCGCCGTTGTGGAAATTGTTAAGATTGATGCAAGTGTGAAGAGGATGGAGAGTGATACCAGCAGACATAATGCGCGTTTTTTGCGATGTCGCATAGTAAGGTTCTCCTCAATTTAAAATGTTGAATGACTTTATTTCAGCATACCCAAAAGGGTGTCCTTTGCAGCTGCAAGCGCCTCAGCGATCTTGTCAGTATCACGTCCGCCTGCCATTGCGTTGTCGGGGCGTCCGCCGCCCTTACCGCCGGTAACAGCGGCAACAGCGCCAACGAGCTTACCTGCGTGTGCGCCTGCGGCAACAGCATCCTTGCCCGCAACTGCGAGGAAGTTGAGTTTGCCCTCGGGAGCGATTGCAAGAACTGCTACAACGTCGTCATAGCGAGCCTTGATTTCGTCTGCGAGAGAACGAGCGGCATCTGCTTGCATATTGCCCATGTCAACGGCAACAAGACGAACAGAGCCAACGCTCTCGGCGTTCGCCATGATAGAGTCGAGCTTGGATGCAGCAATCTTGGAGTTGAGAGATTCAATCTCTTTCTTCATTGCAGAAATTTCATTCTGCATTTGAGCTGCACGCTTTGCAAGATCGGAAGGCTTTTGAACCTTCATTTCTTTTGCGGTCTCTGCGATGAGTGCGTTCTTTTCTGCCAAGAGGCGGAGAACGCCTTCGCCTGTGGTAGCCTCAATACGGCGCACGCCTGCAGCTACGGAGGACTCGGAAAGGATTTTGAACAAACCAATCTTTGCGGTATTATCTACGTGGGTACCGCCGCAGAATTCGATGGAATTTTCACCCATACGAACAACGCGAACGATCTTGCCGTATTTTTCACCAAACAGTGCCATTGCACCAAGCTTCTTTGCTTCGTCAATGGGCATTTCGGTCATAGAACCGACCTGACCTGCAAGGATTTCCCAGTTCACAAGGGCTTCAACACCTGCAATTTCTTCCGCAGTCATAGCGGAGAAGTGGGTAAAGTCAAAGCGGCAAACGGTATCGGAAACGTAAGAACCGGATTGCTCAACGTGGTTGCCGAGTACGCGACGGAGCGCACTTTGGAGCAAGTGGCAAGCCGAGTGGTTACGCATAATTGCCTCGCGGCGGTAGTCGGTAACAATCGCACGTACGGTGTCGCCAACCTTGAGTGTGCCGTTTGCAACGGTTGCAAGGTGAATATAAATGCCGTCTGCCTTTTTGGTGTCGGTAACGTTCAAGTCAAGGGTTTCGTTGGTAAGAACACCGGTGTCACCAATCTGACCGCCGCCCTCACCGTAGAAGGGAGTGGT
>JAZQKM010000126.1:0-4591 GCA_045542155.1 Eubacteriales bacterium | reverse complement strand
ATCGATATTCTCGAAAACGGCATCGAAGAGCTTCGCCAAGAAACACGCCGTTGGGATGAAGCAAGCGGCAAAACCGTTCCTATGCGTACAAAAGAGACCGCAGGGGACTACCGTTATGCACCCGACCCAAATTTGATGCCTCTTGTTGTTAATGAGGAATGGATTGCACAAATTCAATCTACGCTCCCCGAATTTCCCGAAATCAAGCGGGAACGCTATATGCGCGATTATTCCTTGAGCGCATACGATGCCGAGCAGTTGACCAAAAGCATCGCGCTCTGCGATTGCTTTGAGGATGCTCTCTCTGTTTGCAACTCTCCCAAAGAAGCAGCAAATTGGATGATGGGAGAGATTATGGGGCTTCTCAACACCAAGCAAATGACCTATGATATGCTTGCCATAGATGGTAAAAAGCTCGGCGAGCTTATCTTGCTCGTGACGGACGGAAAAGTAGGTCGCGCCAACGCGCGAATGATATTGGATGCTATGTTTGAGGATACTGCCATCGACCCCGCAGCATACGCAAAGGAGCAAGATTTTCTTGTTTCCAACGACATAAAGCATATTGAAAGTGTGGTCAAATCGGTGGTTGATGCCGATGCAAAATCGGTTGCCGACTATAAGAGCGGCAAAGAGAAGGCCCTGATGTTCCTTTTTGGCAAATGTATGAAAGAACTGAGAGGGAACTGTAATCCACAGCTGCTCCGCGAAATTCTTTGCAACTATGTTGCAAAACTTTAAAACCGATATATTTTGAGAACTCCCACTTTTCGGTGGGAGTTTTTTCTTTTCCCCTATTGCAATTTGCAAAACGGGGGTGTATAATAGAGGTAACATCTCTAAAAAATGCTTTGGAAAGGGAAAGACAATGAAAAAACTGAGCTTTTTGTTAGCAATCATTCTCATGCTGTCCGCCTGCTTGATGACGGCGTGCAAAAAGGACGATGAGGTTGCTCCCGAGGAGAAGCCGCCTATTGTGCACGCAAGCATTGCAACCGAGCAGTTGGCAAATTACACAATCATTTCTGCAAAATCCTCTTCCCGCGAAGTGGATGAAGTGGCTGAACAGTTGCGTGTAAAAATACAGAGCACGTTTGACGTGCTCATTGATAGCAAAACCGAAAACGCATACAACAAAACGCAATACGAAATTCTCATTGGTAATACCGGACGCGAAGAGAGCATTACCTTTCTTGCCGATATGAGGTGGGATGATTACGGCTATGGAATTGTTGGTAATAAATTTGTAATTGCCGGCAAAAACGAGGATGGAACCATCAAAGCTCTGCGTGCCTTTCTTGACTATGTGAACAAACACGAGGGCGGCGAGGTGTTCTTCAGCAATGCCGATAAGCTCCTTGCCCAAAAGGATTATCCCCACGAGAGTCTTACTGTCAACGACATTTCGGTTTCCAAACTTTCTATTCTGTGTAACGAGCAAGCACTTGGCGGCATCGCACAAGTCATTCGCAATGCCATTATCGAGGCCTGTGGCATCGCCGTACCCATTGTTACCGATGACGAGATTGACGAGCTTCAAAATGCTATCGTAATTGGGGAAACCGAAAAAATGGCAGGGGATGCTATGAACCAACTGATAACCCATAACGGCAGTCAATATTCTGTCAACACCTTCGGTAGCAACACCTTTATTAAGGCGGCAACCGCTGCAGGATATTGGAGTGCCGCCGCAGAAATCACCAAGCAATTTTCGAATGCCACGGATGAAAACGTTATTTTGACTGTTGGCAAGCGCGACGGTATAGATGCAATCCCCGTTATGAGCTTTAACCTGAAGGCAGAAAACGAACAAACGGCTTACACCGCTCGTCTGGATTCTCTCGTCAATACCATTCTCAAGTACCGCCCCGCAGTGGTTGGCGTGCAAGAGGCAACCGATATGTGGATAGGCCTTTTGAACCAAAAGCTCGGTGAGGTTTACACCATCGTCGGTGACGGCAGAAGTGCTACCAAGGGTGATGAACACAGTGCAATTCTTTTCCTTAAGGATGAATTTGAACTTATCCAAACCGAAACCAAATGGCTTTCCGATACTCCCGATGCTCCCGGTTCTCAATTTGCAGAGGCACACTATACGCGCATTATGACCTATGCGCTTCTTTCCCGCAAGAGCGATGGCAAACAGTTCTTGCACGTCAACACACACCTTGATTATGGTTCAAGTGATGCGGAAGAGCAGGTAAAGGTAAAGCAAATGCAGGTCATTTTTGATGAAATCGCAAAGCTTCCTGCCGTTCCCACCATCATTACGGGTGACTTTAACGCCAACGTAGGTTCACCCGTATACAACAAGGTGATTGGGGAAGGGTATTCCGAGGCGGCAGCGCACATTCCCGCTACCAACCGTGCTCCCACCTACCACGGCTTGATGGGGACTACAGGTGCACCCAGCCATATCGATTTCATTTTTGCCAAGGGCTTGGCAAACGACAACTTGTACCGCATCTGCACCGAGCGCATAGACGGCGAAAATGTTTCCGACCATTATCCGATTTTGTCCATTTTGTCGTTCCTAACCGAAGAATAAAAGGAGTATACTGAAATGAAAGAAAATAAAAGCATTGCGGAAACAAATAACACGCCGGAAGTTGAAGGTACAACAAAAGCTGAGACCGCAACAGAGGTGAAGAATGTTACCCAAGCGAAAAAGACCGGCTGGAAAAAATATCTTGACAAAAAATATTGGATGATCTACGCTATTGTTTTGTTGGCTTTGATTATTGCGGTAACTGCTATCGTTTGGATTGCTCTGGCAGGCAAGGAGAATGACGACTCGCCCGAAGAATACGCACAAATCACAATGGCAGATCTTTCAAAGTACGCCCTCATTTGCGCTTCCAAAACAGCAAACAGCACCATGACACAATATTGGAAGCTACAATCGCAAATTGAAGATATGCTTGGAGCTAAGCCAAAGGCGGAGACCGACCATATCGATGCCACCGAATTTGAAATTTTGGTGGGCAATACGAATCGCGAGGAAAGCAAAACATTCCTTTCAGGCTTGCTTTGGGATGACTACGGTTATGCCATTGTTGGCAACAAAATCGTTATTGCAGGGCACACAGATGAAGGCACGACAAATGCAATGAAGCATTTTTTGGAGCACATCAAGAACGGTGACCACACAACCGTTTTCTTTAGCAACAAAAATCAGTATCTCTTCCGTTATCCGTATATTTCCGATACTTTTATGCTCAATGGCATCGATGTTTCCCGTGCAAAAATTGTTGTTAATGAGGAGAAGGGAAGCGATATGCAAATTGCGCAATCCCTTTCCGATAAATGCCTAAAGATTTGCGGTCGTCGCCCTGCCATCGTCAGTGATTTTGAAGTAAAAGCAGGGGATGAATGTTTGATTATCATTGGTACATCCTCGTACATTCCCGATGCAATGCGGGCAGAATGGGATGCATCTTATGAGACCACCGAGGGCAAGAGCGCTTACTATGTGGGCAAAGAAGAAAACGTTGTTTGGATTAAGACCTCTGTAATGGAAGGTTACGGTGCCATCAATCGCGAGCTTCTCCCTCAGCTTCAATCCGAAAGCTCGGTTAGCGCAACACTCACAACAGGGCTTTTCAAGTTGCCGCAAATTTTCTCGGTAATGAGTTTTAACGTTTTTGTCAGCCAATTTAACACAGCGCGAAAGGATCGCGTAATCGCTACCATTCGCGAGAATGCACCCTCTATATTTGGCGTACAAGAGGCAAATGACGGTTGGATGTCTGCTCTGCGCAGTGACCTTGGCAATGAATATGCTTCCGTAGGTGTAGGACGGGAAGCAAACCTCAAAGGTGAGTACAGTGCTATCTTCTACCGCAAGGATTTATTTACCTTGGTTGATAGTGGCACCAAATGGCTTTCCAACACACCCGACGAAGCAGGTTCTAAATATCAAATTCCCAACACGCCCTATGTGGCAAATTGCCCCCGTGTTATGACTTATGCAGTTTTGGAACGTCAAACCGACGGCGTACGCTTCCTTTATGTCAATACGCACCTTGACCACGACGGCAACAACAATACAACGGTGGCATCGCAAATTAGAAGAAATCAAATCGAAATCCTTTTGGCACAAATTGACATTGTTAAAAACGAGTTTGGCAATTTGCCCACAATTGTTACGGGTGACTTCAACGTTTCCCCCGGTCAATCTCCCTATAAGGCAATGACCGATGGCGGCTATTTGGATTCTTCTCTCATTGCTTGGGCAGGCGAGCCGCAAAGCACCTATAACAATATGGAAGATGACTATAAAGGTGCTATCATCGACTACATCTTTGTGTCTCCCGATCTTGCAGGGGCCGTTGATTCCTATATGGTTTGCCCTGCAAAGAGAGATGGCGAATGGGTTTCCGACCACAACGCAATCATCGCATCCATTACTTTGCCAATAAAAGATGTTGAATAATTTTTGAAAACTTTGCGCGTTTCCTATAAACGGGGAACGCGCATTTTTTTCGTTTTTTACTTATTTTCAAAAAGAGATGTCCTATTTTGTCATTTTTTGTTCAATTTTGCACTTGTCGTGCGGTAAAAAATGTGATATACTGTTGCCAAAGATAGT
>JAZQKM010000125.1:0-9537 GCA_045542155.1 Eubacteriales bacterium | reverse complement strand
AGTGGCAGAGTAACGCTTACAGACTACGCGTCTGCGGGCAAGCTTTGGAGCGACGAGAGCAGGATCGCGGTCTGGATGCTCACGAAATAAAGCTATTTTATAAATCGGAGAAAGAATTTTGGAAGGATTGATTTTTCACGTTGACGTCAATAGCGCGTTTCTCTCCTGGGAAGCGGCAAAGCGGGTATCTATGGGAGAGCCCGATCTGCGCCTTATTCCGTCTGCAATAGGCGGGGACAGAGAGAAGAGAACGGGGGTTATACTTGCTAAATCAATACCTGCAAAGAGGCGCGGAGTCAAGACGGGAGAACCGGTCGGTATGGCTTTGCGCAAATGTCCCGAGCTTTATCTGGCGCGGCCGGATTTCCGTCTCTATGAGAAATGCTCGCACGCGTTTATGGATATCTGCGCACAATATACGCCGATCGTCGAGAAATATTCGATCGATGAGTGCTTTCTCGATATGAACGGCACGAAGAATATCTATCCTGATCCTATTGCCACCGCACACGAGATCAAGGACCGCATCAAGCACGAGCTTGGATTTACCGTCAACGTCGGTATCGGCTCAAACAAGCTACTTGCAAAGATGGCAAGCGACTTTGAAAAGCCCGACAAGGTTCACACGCTTTTTACAGAAGAAATCCCCACCAAGCTGTGGCCTCTCCCCGCCCACGCGCTCTTCTCTCTCGGTCGCTCTGCGGCAGAGAGACTGTACGGCATGCACATTCGCACCATTGGCGAGCTTGCCGCCACTGACGTGGCTGACCTGCGAACTGTATTTGGCGTAAAGATGGGCGAGCATCTTCACCGTTATGCCAACGGCATTGACACCTCACCCGTGCTTGCTGAATCGGAAGAAGCCAAGGGCTATGGCAACTCCACAACCTTGGCAAAGGATTTGACCACCGCGGAAGAAGCATATCCGATTCTCCTCTCCCTTGCCGACAGTTGCGCCTCGCGTATGCGAAACGATGGGCAAAAGGCGGCTTGCGTTTCGGTAACGATAAGAGATACCGCCTTCCGCGACCGCTCGCATCAGCAGCATCTTTCGCACGCGACCGATATCACGTCCGAGATATACGAGGTTGCCTGCCGTTTGTTTGATGACCTTTGGGATAGAAAAATGCCACTCCGTTTGCTTGGCGTCTCTCTCTCTCAACTCACACGCGAGGATGCGGCACAGCTTTCGATGTTCCCTGACCCCAAGCGCGAGCGTGAGCAGGAGCTCGACCGCCTGATTGACGGTATTCGCCACCGCTTTGGCTCGGATACCATTGTGCGCGGCTCAATTATGGAGCAAAGCCGCCGCGTTGGAAAAAAGCACAAGGCTGCGCTTGATTTAGAAAAAAAAGAATGATATCCCTCACTTTTGTGGCAGATATCATTCTTTTTTGCTCTATTTTTCATTTCTTTCACATAGAATAAGACAAGTACGTTTTGCGAGGTGAGAGGATGCGGACGCGGGCAAGGGAGATTTTTTGGAATGCGATGCTGCTGACTGCGGCATCGCTGTTTATGCGCACGGTTGGCGTAAGCTTTCAAGTTGTGGTATCGGGACGCGTGGGCGCAGAAGCAATGGGGTTATTCTCCATTCTTTCGGGTGTTTACGGATTTGCCTTGACCTTGGCGACCTCGGGCATTCACCTTGGTGTCACGCGGATGACGGTGGAAGCAATGGAAAGTGGAAGTCGCGCACGCGTTGGCGGTATTTTGCGGCGTGCAACGGCTTATGCCATCTTTTTTGGCTCTCTTGCATCACTTTTGCTCCTCTTTTTGGCAGAGCCGATTGGTATGTTTTGGCTAAAAGATGCGCGCACGGTTTCCTCTTTACGGCTCTTGGCAATCACACTACCTTTGATTGCGCTCTCCTCGGCGTGGGGTGGGTATTTTTCAGCAATGCGGCGCGTTTGGAAAAATGCGGCTGTGCAGGTGTTTGAGCAGGCTATCAAAATCGGCGCGACGATGTATCTCTTGGCCTTTCATTTTGCCAAGGACGTTGAAAGTGCTTGTCGCATCCTCGTGCTTGGCGGTGCGACGGCAGAGGTCTTCTCTTTCTTTTTGGAATGGCTCTTATATCAGCTTGATAAGCGGAAGCATCTTGGCAAAGAATTTTTACATCAAGCAGGAGACGGCAAAAAGCTGCTTTCTATCACAATCCCCATTGCCGCAACGGCTTATATTCGCTCGGGACTTATCACGCTCCAACATATTCTGATCCCCGAGGGACTTCGCAGGAGTGGCGCTTCGCACGCCGCGGCACTTGTAGCTTACGGCACCATTCAAAGTATGGCACTCCCCGTTATCCTCTACCCTGCCGCCCTGATGTATTCCTTTTCGGGGTTGCTCGTTCCCGAGCTTGCCGAGGCAGAGGTACACGACAGGCGACGGCACATTCACTATATGATCTCGCGTGTGTGGTCGCTCTCGCTTCTCTTTTCGTTTGGTGTAGCGGGAGTTCTTATATGCTTTTCACAGGAAATCGGCTCGGCACTTTATCCGAATTCCGCGGCAGGATATTACATTCGCATTCTCGCACCGCTTATCCCCATTATGTATCTCGACACCGCGACCGACGCGATGATGAAAGGACTTGGTGAGCAATTACATTCTATGAAGATCAACATAGCCGATGCGGCGCTCTCCCTTTTGTTGGTGGTTCTTTTGGTGCCGCGATTAGGAATTTTGGGATATATCGTTACCATTTATATTTCGGAGCTCTTCAACACGGTTTGCAGCATTACGCATCTCTTAATGATTAGCAGAACGCCCGTGCGGCTTTGCAAATGGGTTTATAAACCGCTCGCCTGTATTGTTTGTTCTACTGCGATTGTACGCTTTTTGCTGGAAAAAAGTGCGTTACAAATAGAATCTGCGCCTCTTTCAATCATACTTCACATAATAGCGGTTATATTGGTATATGTCGCTCTTTTGCGCCTGACGCGCGCGGTGGAAAAAGAGGACGTGCAGTGGGTCAAAATGCTATTTCGAATAGAGAAAAAGGTCGAATCCTTGTAAAAGGATCCGACCTTTGCTTTTTATTCTTTGGTTTTAATGATTTTAACAGGTTTGATGTTCTTGATCTTAATAAGCGGGAATGCAAGCGAGAGGATTGCAAGAACAACGATAAGTATGCAGTTTTGAACTGCTATATCGGGTTGGAAGGTCAAGAACTTAAGGTCAAGCACGATGCGGTGCGAAGCGATACGCTTGAGAGAATCTAAGAGAACTTCGTTTGCCGCATCTATAAAGAAGTAATATCCTACAACCGACATAAAGCAGGTCAGTATTGCGATAAGACCTATCTGCAAGCCAAAAACGGTTCCAATGGTGTTGTTTTGCGTACCAAGCGCCTTAAGAATACCAATCTCGTGCATTTTGGTGTGAATGAGACGTGTGGAGAAGTTTACCATGATGAAGATCGCACCAACACACAAGAAGATTGCAACCATTTCAAAAATAGGAATGAATACCTCTACGGCACGCGTCATGGTATAAATACCTTCGATGATGTAGCTCATATGCTGATATCCGAGCTTTTCGGTAATGCCGAGAACATTGCCGATTCCCTCTGCTCCATCCAGATAGACGCCGTATGCTCTGATACCGTCCTTTCTAAAGAGCTCGTAAACGTTTTCAGATGCGCAAAGCGTTACAGTGGAAACCTGGGTAAGGCCAATAACGGTGACCTCTTTGGTGAACAAGGGATTCTTGTTTTCCAAATCGCGGAAGTCGTAGTGTGAAAGCGTAATCTTGTGCGGAACAAAGGTATCAAAGTCCTCGGGGGTGTAATCTGTTCCAAATACTTGATTGTATCGATCGTAGTTCATAACGATGCTATCGTCGGGCAGCTCATCGCCATCGGCTCTATCCGCGGTGATGCACTCCTTGTTTTCGTCGTAGAAAGCATAATACGCATAGTTACGCACAGCAATTGCGGCAAATTCGGTGATCTTAGCGCCTTCTGGAATTTCGATGTAATCTGAGACCCACGCACCGCCTTTGCCATTGGCACCCGTATTGACTACGGAGCCATCGTTGGGGTCGAGACCGATTCCGTCCTTGGCATCCTCCGCAGGCTTTTGGAATTTCATTAATTCCTCGGGGATGGGCTCATTATCATCGAAGCGCAGGAGTGCATAGCCTCTTTCTGCTACTTCCGGATTGCTGGTTTGATAGGTGCCGAGTTTATCATTAAAGACAACACGGATATATTTTGCGCCCTCGGGAATTTCGGGCGTCTTTTGCGTGTAGAAAAAGACACTGTAGAGCGAGCACTCATTATCGCTGACGTTTTGGCGATACCAATAATCGCATACCGAAGCATGGGAATAGGTTGCAATATCTGCCTTGCCGTTAAAGCTGATGTGGTAGTGCGGTACGGATGAGGTAAAATAAGTGTTGGCAAGCGCTTGCTCAAAATTGGGATCGGTGGCGTAGCAATAGCCGAGAGAATCGTAAATTTCTTGGGTAAATTCTTGGAAAACGGGATTTTCGTAGAGCTCGACCATCATTTGCGTCAGATCCTTTTTGCCTCCAACCAGCTTAAACACCTCGGCATAGCGTTCTTTATAACCGGTATTGATAATGCCGTTGATATATGCGCAGGGGGTTGTATTGCTGCTATAATAGTACTGTCCTACAAGAGCATCGTAGCTCTTGCCGCGGTATCTTTGACTTGTGCTCTTAAGAAGAATAGCATCGGCAAGGTAATCGGTGATATAAATGCCATAAGGCTGTTCTTTTTCGGCTTTTGCCGCATAGGCGATCTTGCCGAATTTACTGTTCATAAAGGCATCGTCTACAACCATTGTGCCAAACGCCTCGTTCATATAAAGGTTATACGAAAGACCGACGCCGCCGCCGTAGCCTTGGTAAACACTTCGGTTTGTAACAGGAACGGCATAGTTAAGCACGGGGTAAGTGGTTCCTTTGTATCCTGCATCGGAAATGGCTTGAATATCGCCTGCGGAAACACCTGAATAGTAGTCACGCCCCCATCTTTCAACGCCATCGGAGCCAATATGCTTTGCAATAAAGAGCGATTGCTGCTTGCTCTTTTGCAGCTCGGCTGCAACAACGTTGCTCGTATCAAAGGAAATAATGGTTTGCGAGAAGGACATAACAACCATAATAACCGCAATCATAAAGCTCGAGAACATAATGTTAAATGCCTTGCTCTTTAGAAACTTGCGGGAGAGGCGCATCTTTTTGAAAAAGCTGAGCTTTTCCTTTACGATTTCAACAAACGTAGGCTCATCATTTCTATATTGCGTTGGCGCGAATTGGCTTCTGCTCTTAACAAGCCGATAGGCGCTATTGGCATTGATTACGGCAATATCGTTGTCACTCAATTCTCTGCCCTCCGGATAAATCAGCATACCTCCGGAAAGGCTAACACCGCCTACTGCTCCTACATTGCGCGTGTAATCATCGACCATGCGTCCACCTGAAAGCTCAATGATACGGTCGGCATAATTTCGTGCTTCGCGTGTATTGTGCGAAACAACCATAATCAAGCGATCATGGGAAAGTCTGTGCAAAAGCTCTATAATAGAGGTAGCCGTTTGGGTATCCAGATTTCCTGTGGGCTCGTCCGCAAGGATAATGCGAGGATCTTTGACAATAGCACGTGCAATAGCAACACGTTGACGCTCGCCGCCACTAAGCTCCGAGGGATAGCGATGCTCATACCCTGCCAAACCAACTTTTGCAAGCGCCAGACTGACGTCACCATAATCCCTTCTGCGGCGCAAATTGAGAGACAGAGCAATATTATCGTACACAGTTAATTCTTCAATAAGATGGTAATCCTGAAAGATAAAACCGACGTGAGAATTGCGATAGTTGCACATTTTTCTCTCGCTGAGGTTGGAGATATCGTTGCCGTCGACCTCGATTGTGCCGCTTGTGATTTTATCCAAGCCGCCGATGAGATTGAGAAGTGTGGATTTGCCGCTACCGCTCTTACCAAGGACAAAAACAAGACCTGCATCAGGCAGAGTCAAATTGATGTTGTTCAGCGCTGCAACCTTTTTGTGCCTTTTGGAGCGATAAACCTTATAAAGTGATGTAATTTTGATCATATTTTTCTCCGATTTTGGTGTTTTTTTGAATCTAAGATTATTATACCATAACACTTGTGGTTTGTAAAGATAAAAATCTTATTCACCGAAAAAAAGTCGAAGCATTGTAACGTGCTTCGACTTTTGTCATTTTATGCGTTATTCTTCTTCGTCGTCCTCGTGCTTTTGCGAGAGTTGTGCTTGCAGCATCATATCCTTGACTTTCATCAGTCGGGTTGTGTTACCGCGCTCGTTTTCGTCAAGCTTCATTTTGATAGTCTTGATGGTTTCGAGATATTGCGGCATCAGGATATATTCCAGTGCATTTACACGTCGACGGGTACGCTCAATCTCCTCGGCGAGGAGCTGTGCCGTTTTTTCAAGCTCGGCAAGACGGATGAGGTCCTCGAGAATACCGTTGAGTTCTCGCAAAGACGAATCCAATTCTCCCGAGGTGAACGCCAAGCCATAATTATAGCTGTCGCTTCCCCCTTCTGCGTGCACACGCAGATGGAACACGGGAACCGTGACACTCATAATATTTTTATATTCGACGGAGAGCTCGCCCTCCTTTTTGGGACAGATGAGGGCTTCCTCCAGCATTTTGGGGCTACTGACAGCACTTGCGACTGTGAAGGATTGGTAAACCTTGCCAAGAGCCGCTTCTACGCGCTCACGCAAAGCCTTATCCTCGCGTACAACGTCGAGAAATTGCTTCATCAATTCGTCGCGCTTGTCCTTGAGCAGCTTATGTCCCTTGCGCGCGGTTTGGTAGCGCGTTTGAATACGCTTCATTTCCATACGCGTGGGATTGACTCTCAATTCAGCCATGTTCGTCTGTCACCTCTCTTTCCGTAAGAATTTCCAACAAGCATTATGCTTTCTTCGGCCAATATTTTTCAATCATTTCGGGCTTAATACGCTTCATTTCGCTCTTGGGCAAAATGGAAAGCAGCTCCCAACCAAGATCCAAGGTTTGCTCGATGGAGCGGTTTTCATCAAAGCCTTGGTTGATATATCTCGCCTCAAATTCATCTGCAAACTGTGCGTAGAGACGGTCAATGGGAGAGAGTGCTGCCTCACCCAAAACGACCATCAGCTCCTTTGCTTCCTTTCCGCGTGCATAAGCGGCAAAGAGCTGGTTGAGTGTTGCGGCGTGGTCCTCGCGCGTTTTGCCTTCGCCAATACCCTTATCCTTTAAACGGGACAAGGACGGCAAAACGTCAACGGGCGGCATATAGCCCTTACGGTACATTTCACGCGAGAGAATGATCTGCCCCTCGGTGATATAACCGGTCAGGTCGGGGATGGGATGCGTCTTATCATCCTCGGGCATCGTCAAAATCGGGATCATTGTGATAGAGCCCTCGGAGCCCATTTTACGGCCTGCGCGCTCGTACATCGTTGCAAGGTCGGTATAGAGGTAGCCGGGATAACCGCGACGACCGGGTACCTCTTTACGTGCGGCGGAAACCTCACGAAGTGCCTCGGCATAGTTGGTGATATCGGTGATGATAACCAGCACGTGCATATCGCACTCGAATGCGAGATACTCTGCGGCAGTGAGTGCCATACGAGGCGTAGAAATACGCTCGATTGCAGCATCCGATGCCAGGTTGATAAAGAGCACGGTGCGGTCGATAGCGCCTGTGCGCTTGAAGTCGGAAATGAAGAAGTCTGCTTCTTCAAAAGTGATACCCACAGCTGCAAAAACAACTGCGAATTTATCATCGGCATTGCGAACCTTTGCCTGACGGGCAATTTGTGCCGCAAGGTTTGCGTGCGGCAAACCCGAACCCGAGAAGATAGGCAGCTTTTGTCCGCGAACAAGGGTGTTCAAACCGTCAATAGTCGAAACACCGGTTTGAATGAACTCGGAAGGATAGTAACGTGCGGCAGGATTGATAGGTGTGCCGTTGATGTCAAGTGTTTTTTCGGGAATCAAACGTGCACCGCCGTCGATGGCTTCACCCATACCGTTGAATACGCGACCAAGCATATTTTGCGATACGGGGAGCTCTACGCCGTGACCTGTGAAACGAACTTTACTGTCGGCAAGGTTGATGCCTGCGGCGGATTCAAACAACTGAACAAGTACGTTTCTGCCGTTTACTTCGAGTACGCGACAGCGACGAACTTCGCCGTTTGGCAGTTCGATTTCGCCAAGCTCGTCGTACTTGACACCTTCAACCTGCTTTACAAGCATAAGGGGACCCGCAACTTCTTCGATGGTTCTGTATTCTCTAATCATTGCCCTGCCCTCCTTTACTCAGCATCTACGCCTGCAATCAGCTTATCCATCTGTGCGGCGATATCGGCCTTGATAGCCTTGAACTCGTTTTGATAATTGTCGTTTTCAACCGTCTTTGCACGTGCGATTCTTTCGTGCACGGGCAAAGAGCAGATATCCTCGATATCAGCACCTGCCTCGATTGCCTTGCGTGCACGATCCTCATAGGTGAAGATCATTTCAAGTATGCCGCATTGCTTATCGAGAGGTGTGTAAGAGTCAATATCCAGGAAAGCGTTTTGTTGCAGGAAGTCCTCTCTGATGGACTGTGCAACGTCAAGGGTGAGACGGTCGGAGGGAGAGAGTGCATCCATACCAACAAGCTTAACGATTTCTTGCAGGTCTGCTTCGATCTGCAAAGTTTTCAAGCAACGCGCGGTATAGTCCATCCACGCTTTGGAGACATTCTGTGAGAACCAGCCCGACAGACGGTCGCGGTAAAGCGAATAAGAGTTGAGCCAGTTGATTGCCGGGAAGTGACGGCGATATGCCAAGGATGCATCGAGTCCCCAGAAGACCTTAACGATACGCAAGGTTGCCTGCGTAACGGGCTCGGAGATGTCACCGCCCTGCGGAGATACAGCACCGATAGCGGAGAGTGCGCCCTCACGTCCGTCGGAACCAAGACAAACGACCTTACCCGCTCTCTCGTAGAACTGTGCCAAACGAGAGGTTAGGTATGCGGGATAGCCTTCTTCACCGGGCATTTCCTCAAGACGTCCCGACATTTCACGCAGAGCCTCTGCCCAACGGGATGTGGAATCTGCGATTACAGCTACGGAATAGCCCATATCGCGGAAATACTCAGCTATGGTAATACCCGTATAAACCGATGCCTCACGTGCGGCAACCGGCATATCGGATGTGTTTGCAATCAGGATGGTACGTTCCATCAAAGAACGTCCTGTTTTGGGGTCGGTGAGTTCGGGAAATTCGCGCAAAACGTCGGTCATTTCGTTTCCGCGCTCGCCGCAACCAATATAAACCACCAAATCAACGTCGCTCCACTTTGCAAGCTGATGCTGAACGACCGTTTTACCCGAGCCGAAAGGACCGGGGACACAAGCCGTACCGCCCTTTGCAATGGGGAAAAGCGCGTCGATAACACGCTGACCTGTGATCATGGGATCAACGGGGGGCAGTTTTTCACGATAAGGACGCGCTACGCGAACAGGCCACTTT
>JAZQKM010000124.1:0-6760 GCA_045542155.1 Eubacteriales bacterium | reverse complement strand
AATCATATAATTGCTGTTGGCGCGAACGCAAGGTTCGCTTTTGCTGTCGCGAGCGCGTGGGCACCACCAAGACCCCGCGCGCTAAAAAAGTTGAATAGCATCGCAAAATATTGGGGGAGCCCCATATGGGGCTCCCCTTTTGTTTATTTGTATTGTTCTTCAATCTCTTTGGCGCGAGTGACAAATGCTTGGAAGCGTTCATCATTACGTACAGAGTCGAACCATTCCCAACCGATCTCTTTTGTAAGAGCCTCACGTAAGCGACGCGCGTTGGGGAGTGTAAAGAGCATACTGTTGAGCACGCCCCATTCTTTTTCACCGTTTGGCAAACGGAACATTTTTTCGTCTTTAATGAGCTTGATGCCGCCAAAGATGTGTCCGTCATCAAGCGCAAGCTCTGCACCCTTTGGGATTGCGAGCCACTTGGGATAGAGTTCAAATACGCGTTTGAGGAGTTCATAACCTTCCTCTGCTTTGCCACATCCAAAGAAGGCGAGAGCCACGATAAGAAGCGAATCAGCATAGGTACCAAGCCAACCTTCGGGAACTTCCCCATCCTCACCAAAGCTTTCAATGAGTGCTGCGCGATGTTTCCACCAAGCTGCTGCCTGCTCGGGCGTGCAACGCGAGCGGTGCGTGCGGCCAAGATGGTGCATCATCAGGCGCAAGGAATTGAGGTGATGCTGCATAGCACTCTCGTCCTTTTTACCCTCTTTCCAAAGCTTCTCTTCCACAGTTTCACCGTGAACAGAGGCATAACGGCTAATGGGAGGCGGCAGGTTGCGAATACCCGTGCGGTCGACAAAGATAACGATGTGTCCGTCGGTGGGGTCTGCAACATATTCGTATTCAGCTCCGCCAATGTAGCCATCGGTAAATCCGATGCCATCATAGCGGCGACGCAATCCGTCACACATTGGCATATAGCCCTCACCTGTGCCAGTGAAAGACATCAGCTCGTAAATTGCCTTGCGCGTGCCTTTGCAGTATTCACTTACCATGCGAACAATACCGATGCCACGGGCAAAATAATACTCCTTTTTGCCACCGCGGTAATCAAGTCCGGGTTGCTTTTCAAGGCCACTGATATTGAGTTCAAGCTTGATGCAATCCTCAAAGGTGCCTGCCTTTGTTGTAATGGGCTCGGATGCCGTGCAAGTGATTTTGGTAATCATAGGATAGTATCCCCAAAGTTCGAAGCGTGCCGTCGGTTCGGCACCTACGCGCCATTCATCCGACCAAATGCAGTCGGTTGCATCCTGCAGAATACCGAGAATGTCGTTCTGCAACAGCGGATGTGCATCCGTATCGGCGCCCACGTGCTTCCATTCAAAGGACCAACGACCGCTGCGTCCGGCAAGGCGAGCCATTCCTTCTTTTTGTTGCACATCTTCGCGAGTAAAGAAATTCCAATGTCCGGTTGCGGTGTGCTCTTTGTTAAATTCTGGGTCAGTTGCCATAATACGGCGTGCAACCGAGCAAGCCGCGCGAGTATGCGCCTTTTCCATCGACGTTTTGGCGAGTTCTTCGGCGCGGTTACAAGCATCGGAGATGTCAGCAATCAATTCTCTGCCGTTCTCGCCCTCTTGCCAATACTCGCAACGAATCTGTGTAATCATATCAAGCCAAGAATCGCGGTCGTAGGAAATGCGCTCTATCTCGGTAAGGCGAGAAAGAATGGCAGTATCCTCGTCGGCATAGGTGACAGTGATGCGGTTACTGACAGAGAGGGCGTTTTCTTTGTAATTGGAAACATACTCCCACGTGTTACCTTCTACCAGCGGCAAAAGTCCCTGACCGCGAACAGAATAGTTCTTGAGATAGCGAACATCGGTTGCGGAATCTTCATAAATTTCCTGCTTTACAATACCGACACCATCCTTATACCACGTGCTGTAGATTTCATCGCGGAAGTGCCGTTGCGTTACCCACAGTTGACATCCTTCAAAGTGCGCGGCAGGAGTCTGTACACTCTCGTTGTCGGCTGCAAAGGTTACAATAGTCCCGTCAGATGCGGTTGCGCTTTCGCCAACTGCAAGATTTGTTGTAAAAGCACCATCCAAACGAGAGGCGGTCCACAAAGTATTATCTGCCGCCCAAGGGTAACCATACAGCATACCAATGCTATCCAAAAAGCCTGAATAATGCCGAAAATCACTATCTACACGGCGTAGTTCAACCGCACCGCCCCTAACACAGAAACGACGGGAGTTTTTGGTAAGATATGCCTCCTCATAGCGATCCACCACTTTGGAATACATTTTTGCTACGGTGTAGAGTATATTGGATTTGGGAACAATGGTAAGAATTTTTTGATATGCCTCACGAGCTTCATCGTATTGCTTTTCCTCACACAGGATTGTACCCAAAGCCAACCACAAGCGAGCCAATACACTCTTAAATTCGCTGTTTTCGTAGCGAGGAATTTGTTTGTCGCGAATAAACTCGATTTTTGCTTTTCCACTCAAGGAATTCCCCTCGCGAAT
Source organism: Eubacteriales bacterium (assembly GCA_045542155.1). Taxonomy (GTDB): domain Bacteria; phylum Bacillota; class Clostridia; order Oscillospirales; family CAG-272; genus UMGS1865. Next base: position 4,274 of record JAZQKM010000124.1, on the reverse strand, counting down.
TGCGACAAACTCCATTACTTCCTCATTTTTGCCGCGTTCTGCAGCATCTCTGATGCGTTCAAAGAGAGCGTCATTCTCTTCGCCCGGTACCCACCACCAGCCGCGCATCAGTACATCGGCAAGTGCGTGATATTTTGCTTGCGACTCGGGCAGCTCCTCTACCTCGGCAAGCACGTCACGATAGATGACCTCAAAACCGTTTTTGCTGTTCTTAAACTTCCACGCCTTGAGTTCTTCTACCTTCTTCATAACACGCTGAACCAGCGTATCGTTCCAAGTTTCGTTCATTGCACAAAGCTCCTTTCTCAGCTTCTTTCTACCATCGTGAAGCTGCCATTTAACCGTTCCCACCGAGGTGCGCGTTCTATCCGCGATCTCTGCAATAGAAAGTCCTTCAAAATAATGAAGATAGATAACGGTTCTTACCTTTTCTGAAAGCTTTGCGATGGTTTTATGTAACTCCTCGTCTTCTTCGGAGCGCACATAAAGCTCGGCAGGGTTCTGCGCCTGCTCTTCGGTCAAATTGAGATTTTCGAGGTCCTCAAAGGGCAAAAATCCACGATAACGCTTTAGCATATTCAAGGCACAGTTTTTAGCGATGCGGCAGACCCAAGGAGCAAATTTTGCAGGCTCTTGCAAGCTGTCCAGCTTCATCCAAGCCGTTACAAATGCATCCTGCGCGGCATCCTCTGCCATAAACTCTCTGTGCGTGACCGACAGAGCGGCAGACAAAACTGCCTTTTGGTAACGCAGAACCAACCCCTCGTAGGCATCTTGATTACCTGCCAAGGTCAGCATTACCAAGGTTTCGTCATTTTGTTCTCGATAAAGCAATACGTGCTCTCCTTTCATTGTTTTGGAAATTTCCGTTTTTTGAGCGCTTACCTTTATGACACAAGACGGGTGGAAAAGGTTGGGGAAAATTGAAAAAAATTTTTATGGAGCTTTGTTTCCCTTTCATTATAGCATAAAAACAAATAAAAAGGAAGAAAGAAGCACAAAAAAGAAACAACCTTTGGTTGTTTCTCAATCTGTCTATCCGTATCTTTGCGGGTTTCTTCTTTATTTTTTGTGTAAGAGTTCTTGAAAGGGGTGTGGGGAAAACTTCTTGCAAGAAGTTTTCCCCACAAATCCTTTTCCTTTAATAGAACAACTCAATATTGCGTTTGATGTAAGCCATAATTCTGCCGCGGATGTACTTTTGGTTGCCGATTACAAAGTTGCGAATCTTTGCAGGCTCGCCGCGGTAGTTCTCCATAATGAAAACGAATGCCTTAACCATCTCGGTCTCCCCTGCCTGCTCCAGCGCACGCGCGATAGAAAGAACAGTTTCGGGAGTTGCGGTTTGGAGATATTCCCAATAGGAATCAACGTTCTTATCGGCAAGGTCGTAAAGCATCTTATAAGCGATGAGCGGACGGTAGACCTTGCGGTAGCCGAGCTTGAGCTCGTTCTCAAGAACATCCTCGCGCCAAAGCTCCTCGGGAGACTGGCTGACGGTGGTGAGCAAGAAGGACAGGCGCTCGTTGGCAAACTTAAAGGTCAGGTCATCGATGGAGATATTACGCTTTTTTTGACGGTCGAAGAGGAAGAAGTTAGGCTCGGTATCGCGGTTGAGCCAAAGGTAAATGGCGATGATTGCCGACAGCAAGAACATAAAGACCGCAATGATAGTGCCCAAAACCTGCTTATAAGGCACGTCGGTGCGAGCAACGGGAATCGCCAAAATTAAAATTGCACCAACAAAGGATATAACGGCAGCAACTGCCATAATGGTGGGAAGATATTTTTTGAGAATCGAAGTCATTTTCAGTATCCTTTCTTTTTACCTATAAGCGTACTCTTTTATTATATTATAGCATACGAAAATTGCGTTTGCAATAGATTTTTTCGCTTTTTTTAGCGGATTTTAGATTTTTGTTTTGCCGTTTTGCAACATATCTCTAATATGTGCTTGCGCGTGGGGGGTTTGACGAAGATCACGGGCAGTTAGAAAGCACAGTCTACCAACAGGATAGCGTACTTGCCAAGATTCGATGGCGGACAATAGCTCATTTTGTGTCATTACAAACTCATACGGGAGGGCGGCAAGAATTTCGCTTTTGTGAGGCTTTGTGCTAAAGTCCAAAAGTGTGTGGGCTTCCCTTGCCTCTCTTGTGCTCCAACAGATGCGCGGGAGACCGACACTCTCTTCGGCGTATTCCAAAAGACTTACAAGGGCGGCAGAATTCCCATTGCATACAAGAACGAGCAAAAGGTTGTATTTTTGTGCGGCAACACAAAGCTCACGCACAAGCTGACAAGTTAAGAGATTGATGACTTCGCGGTCACGTTTAGCAAGCGTCAAGGCGCGGTCAACACCGTAAAGCGAGGGGAGAACAAACGCAAATCCGTTTTGCAGTTGCACTACGATTTTTTTGCAACCCCTTTTTGCAAACTGCGCAACGGTTGTGTCAACCTCGGTGCCCCACTCGATAGCCTTTTTTGCGGTTGTATCAAGCAACAGATTGCCATTGAGAACAGGAATCATATTTTGCGGTAATGCGCTCGGAACAGTCAAAGCGTCGCACAACCACGCACCGCCAACGAGGTCCTTTGGTGAAATTGGATTTTCCAAAAGGTACGCGCAAAGCATCCTCCAAATGTCCTGTGCGTTTTCTTCGGTGGGAAGCGCTTTCAAGCCGAAATATTTGTCAAGAACCGATGCTATCCACGCACGCGTGGGATGCCCCTCAAGAAGTGGAAGTACGCGACAAAGGGATAAAAAACGGTCATAATCGGATGCATTCTCCCCTATCATTTCTTCTTTTTCGCCACAGAGGCGCAACAGCGCGAGTATATCGTCGCTCCAAAAAAGCTCGATTGGGTTTGTGATAGCGCTTCTTTCAAAATACTTGGACGGCAAAATACCATAGTCCGGCAAAAAATGTTCAAAGTTCACGGCATTTGCCCTCCTTCTCTTTTTTATTTTATTATACAATATTTCTGCTTCTTTTTCAATAGCATTTTTTTGATTTTTTTCGCACTTTGTATAGACGAATGACAAAAAATATGTTATACTATACGTAGATTTGGAAGAAAGGATCCTTCAGTTATGGATTTTAACACCTTTAGTCTGATATATCCGAATGAGGAACTCCGCAAAAAGCACGATAGCGGCGAAAGTGTACCGGACATTGATCTGTTCACTTTGCAAGAGTTGGGGCTTTTGGAAGTATTTAACCTCAAAAACCGCGATCTTTCAGAGTTTTTCACGATGGACGCTGAGGTCATTCGCTACCGCATTGCCACCTTTGACGATATGCTGCGTTGCGAGGCACTGACGGATATGCTCAACAAGCTCGTTCCCGTGCTCAATGACATTATGGAATTGCGCCGCTTGGAAGCCGACAACGGAGACACAAACGATTATCTTTCGAGCATTACCGAAATAGAGCTTTATGTTTCGAGCGTTAAGGTTCTGCACGAATGCTTGACCGAGGTTAAGGATGAGCTTAAGAGCCCGGCTTTCTTGGCTCTCTCGGAGTTGGTGACCACCCTTGCCGAAAGTACATACTATCGTGAGCTGAATGAAAAGCTGAACGAGTTGACGCGCCGCGTACGCGAAATTAAGAGTGTTACGGTTGGTGTCAACCTTGATGCACAGCTCCGTCCCTCTTCTGCCGGTGTTCTTTCCATCAATGCTGAGCCCTTCAAGTCGGGTGATGCGCTTGATAAAATTCTGCGTCTCAATTTCAAAAACGATAATTATACCTGCATTGCAAATCTTGTTCCCTTTGGTAAAAAGCAAAGTGAAAATCAAAAAATGGCACTCTCGTTGGCTTTCAACAGTGCCATCAACGACGTTTATCGCTCGTCCTTGCGCTCTTGGAAGAAGATTGTGCAAACCTACGTTTTGGAGAACACTGAATTCTTGCTCAATCTGATGCCCGAGTTTGAATTTTTAGTAAAAGGCACGAATATGCTCCGCGCTTTGCGCGACAAGGGATGCGTTCTTTCGCTCCCCGAAATTCGTCCTATGGAAGAACGCGCGTTTGCGGCAACGGGACTTTACAATCCTTGTGTAGCCCTCAAAATCGAGGATGAGATTGTTGCAAACGACCTCATTTTTGACGAAAATGCAACTATTTACGTGCTCTCGGGTCCCAACCGCGGCGGTAAATCGGTTATCACTTGTGCGATAGGACTTGCTCAAGTAATGATGCAACTCGGTATGTACGTGCCTGCCGAGAATGCTATCATCTCTCCGGTTGACGGCATATACACCCACTTCC
>JAZQKM010000123.1:0-11591 GCA_045542155.1 Eubacteriales bacterium | reverse complement strand
GTAAAATGCGAAAGATAACGTGCTTTGGCACACTCTCTCATTTTTTGTTCAAGCGCTTCATTCTCGGCAATTTGTAGGATTGCTTTGGCAAGCGCCTCGGCATCTCCCACTTCAAAGAGAAATCCTGCACCGCTCTCACCTATCATTGCCACATTCCCACCGTAGTTACTGGCAACGGTAGGAAGCCCCACACTCATCCCCTCGGAGATGGCAAGACAGGAGGTTTCGGTACCCGAGGAGCAGTTAACGCCCACGCGCAAAAGGTGATAAAGAGGTGCCATGTCCTCAACAAATCCTGTAAAAATTACGCAATCGGTAAGACCGAGCTCGGCGGTCAATTCCTCAAGATATGCACGTCGGCTCCCATTTCCAATAATGAGGAAACGGAATGGAATATTGGGTTGCACTTGCCGCAAAATAGCGGCAGCGGCAAGAAAGGTATCGTGCCCTTTACACTCCTCAAGGCGTGCACAAATACCAACGGTAAAATCTTGTTTGCCAATGCCAAATTCCAGCCGTTTTTCTTCTATCTCTTTGTCAGTAACGTCGCGCACGGGCAAGGAGCCATTGATAATGGTGCTCATTTTGCGCTCGGGAATACCCAACTGACGTAGATTTTCGGCTGCGGCTTCTGCGGTAGCGATTACGTAGTCGGATAACATTCTGTTGCCGAACCCGGCAATGCGGCGCACAAATGAATGTCGCAGTAAGCCCGTAGGCGGAAAACAACAGTGCCTTGTGTGCAAGATTGGAACGTGGCACAGTCTGGCTGCAACACGTGCCGAAACCGCGGCATTGGCATGCACAAGGTCTACCTTTCTCTTTTTGATAATGCGGGAAAGCTCCCAAACAGAGTTTGGCGAAACGCGCTCACAGGGTTCGCTCAAATATAGCACGGGAATTCCCATTTTCATCAGTCGAGGAGCGAGCTTGGAGCCGCACGGCAATGCCACAGTGCTATCCACCTTCTCTCTTTCAAAGCAAGTTAAGAGATTGCAAAGTAGCACACCCGCTCCCCCTACATTGCTATCACTGATAACGTGTAAAACTTTCATTTTGTTTTTTCCTTTATTTTTCAAAATATTGTTATTATTATCTTGCATTTTCGACACTTTTATGGTAGAATAATAACATTATTGCACTATCAATTTTTGGCAATCAATTTTTCCCTTGAAAGGATTTTATAAATGAACAAACGTCCAAATTTTACCGGCAATCTCGGCTTTATTCTTGCAACCGCCGGCTCTGCTATCGGTCTTGGAAATTTATGGAGATTTCCCTATCTCGCCGCAAAGGATGGCGGCGGTCTTTTTCTTCTTATCTATATCATTTTAGTCCTCTCCTTTGGCTATACGCTGATGACTGCGGAAATTGCCATTGGTCGCAAGACCGGTGTCGGCCCCTTGCAAGCGTATGGAAAAATGGACCGTCGCTTTGGATTTCTCGGTTGGATTGCAACCGCCGTGCCGATGATTATCTTCCCCTACTATTGTGTCATTGGCGGTTGGATTGTCAACTACGGCGCGACCTACGTCAGTGGTAATGCCGACAACATTTACGATGCAGGAGCGGGCGATTTCTTTAACGGTTTTATTACAAATCCCATCTCTCCCATTGTCTGCCTGTTTGTATTTATGGGGCTTGCGGCACTGATTGTACTGTTGGGCGTTGAAAAAGGCATTGAAAAGGCTTCTAAAATTATGATGCCCATTCTTTTTGTGCTCATCATTGGCATAGCAATTTATTCGCTTACCCTCTCGCACTACGATGAAGCAACCCAAACAACGCGTACCGCGTGGGAAGGTTTAAAAATCTATCTCATTCCCAATTTCAAAGGACTGACGGTTGGCAAGTTCTTCTCCATTCTGTTAGATGCAACGGGTCAGTTGTTCTACTCCTTGAGCGTTGCAATGGGTATTATGATTACCTACGGCTCTTATGCCAAGAAAGAAAGCGACCTTGTTTCCTCCATCAATCAAATCGAGCTTTTTGATACGGGCGTTGCCATTTTGGCGGGTATAATTATCATTCCCACCGTTTTTGTATTCCAAGGCGCCGAGGGCTTGGCAAAATCGGGACCGAGCCTGATGTTCGTTTCGCTGCCTCAAGTGTTTGAACAAATGGGCGTTGTCGGTCACATCGTTGGAGCACTCTTCTTTGTTTTGGTCTTCTTTGCCGCTCTGACATCGGCTATTTCTTTGATGGAAGCGGTAACTGCAAGCATCATCGACCGTTTTCACCTCACCCGTCCCATTGCCACCACTCTTTGCTTGGTAGCATCTCTTGTAATCGGGGTTTTCGTTTGCCTTGGCTATAACGTACTCTATTACGATATTCCCCTCTTTAACGGAAGTACGGGACAGATACTCGACTTGCTCGACTACCTAACCAACTCCTTGATGCTCCCCATCGTGGCACTCCTGACTTGCCTGCTCGTTGGATGGGTATGCAAGCCACACTGTGTTCTTGATGAAATCAAAATCGGGCACAAGCGCGAGGTCATCCACCGCGAAAAGCTGTTTGTTGTGATGATAAAATTTGTGGCTCCTATACTACTTTTCATCATTCTTTTGCAAGCATTTAACGTGTTTTCATTTCTTGAATAAACAAATAAGCCGTCTCGGCAAGCGAGACGGCTTGTTTGTTTATTCCTTTGTTTGTTCATCTTGATGCGAACATCCTTGGCAAGCGGAACAATTTCCTCCGCAGGTTTTGGCATCGGGACAGCCAATGCATCTCTGACCACTCTTTTTTGCCTTGATGATGTAAGCGGATGCACCGCCAACAATCAGAACAATAACAGCGAGAACGATAATATCAATAGGTCCCATAGCTTATACACCTGCCGCCTGCTTGGATTTTGCACTTAGTTCATATTCATCTTTGAGCTGACGGTTCTTTTTGATAATGAGGATGGCAAGAATCGCTGCAAAGAGTGCTACAATTGCCCAACCGACAATAGGCATCCAAACAGAACCGAAGTTGCCGGTGGTAAAAAGTGTACCGAAGAAAAACGCAAGGAAAGCAACAGAATAACCTACGCCAAATTGCAGACCAATACCCGCCCAGAGCCATTTACGGCTCTTAATTTCGGCATTCATAGCACCGATTGCCGCAAAGCAAGGCGGTGTGAAAAGATTGAACATCAAATATGCGAGAGCTGCTACCTTGGTAATGGCAAATGCTGCTGCAACCTCGGCACCCGCGCCCTCCATCAGGGCAAGCTCCTCGGTATCGATGAGGTTTTCAAGTCCTACAAAGCAAACCGCCAAGGTGCCAACAACGTTCTCTTTTGCAATAAAACCGGTGATGGCTGCTGCTGCCATTTGCCACATTACAACACCGATAATGGGTGCAAACAGATATGCAAAAGGCAAAGAAATGGTAGCAAGAATAGACTCACTTGCATCTGAGGCGGGTTGGAAAGACCATGTGAAGGTCTGCATCAGTTGAACAACAAAATTACATACGAGAATGATGGTTCCTGCTTTAACGATATATGCCCATCCGCGTTGCAGCATCGAAAGTGCTGCCTTACCCGCACTGGGAATTTTATACTCGGGCAGTTCCATAATAAAGAATGATTTTCTGTTCTTATGACCTGTGAGCAGGTTGACAAGAAGTGCACAAAGCAAAATAATAATGATGCCTGCAAAGTACATAGCGGTGCCCACCCACGCAGATTCACCAAAGAATGCGCCTGCAAAGAGCGAAATAACAGGAAGCTTTGCACCACAAGGCATAAAGGGAGTCAGCATCGCGGTTGCGCGTCTTTCGCGCTCGTTGCGAATGGTACGGCAAGCCATAACACCGGGAATGGCGCATCCTGTACCGATAATAAAGGGAATAACAGATTTTCCGGAAAGACCAACCTTTTTGAAGATAGGGTCAAGGATAACCGTTGCGCGTGCCATATAACCACAATCCTCAAGAAGCGCGATGAGGAAATACATTACCATAACAAGGGGCAAAAATCCAACAACTGCCCCAACACCGCCAATGATACCATCAACAATGATAGCAGAAAGAATGGGATTCGCTCCCTCCATAAGTCCTGCTACCCACTCACCAAACATTTCAATAAATGTTACAAGACCGGGAATAGCAAATTCATTCTCTGCTCCTTCGTTGAAAACAAGACCTTCGGCAATCCATGCACCGAGCCAAGCTTGCGAAATTTGGAAGACGAGGAACATAATAATGGCAAAAATCGGAATTCCAAGCCATTTATTGGTCAGAATACGGTCTACTTTATCTTGTACGTTGGTATCTTTAGTCAAAATTTTGCGCGTTTCGACCTTTGCAACAATACCGTTAACAAATGCGAATCTCTTTCGGTCAGCTATCTCCACAACCGCTTTATCGGTAAGGTCAATTTCTCCTTGCTCGTATGGAGCAGTTTGTCCCCTGCCGATTACAGAAGCGGCAGCGGCAACGACTTCTTTCATTCCCTTGGCAGAGGTGGAAACAGTTTCGACTACGGGACATCCAAGCTCTTTTGAGAGTGCCGCAGTATCAATTTCTGTCTCTTTCTTTTGATTGATGTCTGCCTTGTTCAGTGCAACAACAACAGGAATGCCAAGCTCAAGTAGCTGTGTCGTGAAAAACAAGCTGCGGCTGAGGTTGGTAGCATCGACGATGTTGATAATAACGTCGGGATGCTCGTTTTTAACGTATGCGCTAGTGATACTCTCCTCCGATGTGAAGGGGGACATCGAATACGCGCCGGGAAGGTCGACTGCAATCAAATTCTTAGCACCGCCTGCCAACGACTTTTTAATGGGGTATTCCTTCCTTTCGACGGTTACACCCGCCCAGTTACCTACTTTTTCGTTGCGACCCGTCAACGCGTTGTACATAGTTGTTTTTCCGCTGTTCGGATTGCCCGCTAAAGCAATTCTCATTGTTGTTTTCTCCTTATCTATAAATTGTTTTTACAACCAATTTATTGCAGTTAGCATAGGCTAACTGATGGGTAAAAAAATAATCAACCGATTATTTTTTAAACAAGGATTGCGGATGCCAGCTGATTATCAATGCTGTATCTGCCATCCTTAATAGAAACCACGCATCCGCCCTTGCGATGCAAGATGACCGTGATGGGTTCACCACTGTAACATCCCAAAGAAAACAAAAAAGCATCCAGCTCCTCGTCATCGGTCTCGATGGCGCGAATGATGTATTCCTTCCCTTCTTCAGCCATAAGCAAGTTCATGGTGACCTCCCCAAAAGCTCTTTTCCGCACGCTGCGAAGTGTTTTTTGTCGGTTAGCCTTTGCTAACCGTAAATATTATACTCCCTTTTTGGGCGCTTGTCAATACCTTTTTGGGAATTTTTTTCACTTTTTTCATTTTCTTTTTAAGAGAAACCACAGGTACCGATACCGAACAGTTATCATATCCTGTAGAATGAGGTGATATTATGGATAATGTTGTCGTACTCGCACTTTTGGCCACTCTTGGAACCTGGGCGCTGACCGCTCTTGGCGCAGCGACGGTGTTTTGTTTTCGCAATCCAAACCCCAAAACCTTGAACGTTATGCTCGGCTTTGCCTCGGGCGTGATGATAGCGGCAAGCTTTTGGTCGCTTTTGCAGCCTGCCATTGAACGCGCCGAGAATACTCTCTCGCTCCCTGCTTGGTTAGTGGTTGCGTTTGGCTTTTTGTCGGGGGCAATCTTTATGTGGCTTTCAGATAAAATTGTAACACGCGCGCGCCGACAGAGTGTGTGCAAAGATAAAAAAAGAACAAATCGCATCCTTTTGTTGGTTCTCTCCATTACCCTGCACAACATTCCCGAAGGGTTGGCGGTAGGAGTGGCATTCGGCGCTCTGCACGCAGGCGGCTATACCACCGAGGCATTGATGGGTGCCGTAACGATTGCAGTCGGTATCGGCCTGCAAAACTTCCCCGAAGGAGCGGCGGTTGCGTTGCCCCTGCGGCGTGAGGGATATTCGGCAAGAAAAAGCTTTTTTCTCGGTCAGGCGTCCGGAATGGTCGAGCCGATTGCGGGTGTTTTGGGAGCGGCAATGGTGGTACACGTTGAAACCATCTTACCCTTTGCATTGGCGTTTGCCGCGGGCACAATGATTCTTGTGGCGGTGCACGAGCTCATCCCCGAATGTCAGCAAAATCAGGATGCCAACCCTTACTTTGCCACAATGGGCATTGTTTGCGGCTTTGCTTTGATGATGGTTTTAGACGTTGCGTTGGGATAGCTTTTAAGAAATGCAGGGGGAACTTTTTTCAAAAAGTTCCCCCTGCACCCCTTCAAAAACTTTCGCACAGGGGTAATTATTTGGAATGAAATTCGTTTCTGTGTTTCTCAAAAAAATCTTGATAGATTTTGACGTTTTCAAGCTCTGTCCAATCCCGCTCACGTACAGGAACGGTATCGAGATCATATATTTTTGCTTCCTTTAAAGCAAGCAAAAATGGCGAATGGGTGGAAATGATGAATTGGCAACGGTAAAAACGCGCGGCTTCCTCAATAAAATGTGCAAGCTTTACCTGCAAGTTTGCCGAAAGGCTGTTTTCAGGCTCGTCCAAAAGGTAGAGTGCATCCTCTCGAATATACTCGGTAAAATAAGCATATGCGCTCTCGCCGTTGGATTTTCCGCCAAGATTACTCGGGAGTCTCCGTTTGGTAAACTGATTTTTGCTTTTGGTTTTTGCCTCATTATGGCGTTTGAAATTCTCATAATCGGACAGAGACGTTAAAAGATAAGACTTCCCTGTTCTTTCATAATGTTGGGAGAGTGCATTATATTCCTCAAAAATCTCTTCGCGGCGACGGTCAACGCCCTCGTTTACGGTACGGATATCGAGCAAAAAATCAAAGACGTCGTCGCTTGTGATGATACGACTCTCGCGCGGAAGTTCATCCTCAAAGGTATATTCCGCTTTGCAAAGCTCCAAATAATCCTCAAAATACGGGGTGTTATTAAAAGGAGAGGTGCGCAGAACATCGGTTTTCTCTGCTATGATGTTAAGAAGTGTCGATTTGCCCGAGCCGTTTCCGCCATAAAAAATAGTTATGGGTGCAAAATTGATTTTCTCAAATCCTTTTTGTGGGAATACCTTAAAGGGATAGACCTGACCCGAATAGCAGGACATTTCGAGCTTGGCTGGGAAAGAGAGAACATAGCTATCCTCCTCATCTGCACTTGCCAGCTTAAAGGCATCTAAATATTGCACGACATCACCTCCTACACCCAAAGTATACCATAAACTCTCATTTATTGCAAGAATTTTATCAAAATCCCTTGCGTGTGAATAAAAAATACTGTATAATAGATAAGAAAGATATAGAAAGGAGAAAATCGATGAGCCGACTGGATGCAATTATGCGCGACAATGACATTGTTGTCAGCATTTTAAGTGAATACATCAATAACCATCCGCGCTTTATCGATGCTCCGATGGTAGAGGACCTTGCACGTGAGTGTCACGTTTCCAATCACGAGGCATTTTGCACGCTTCTTTCCGCCGCTTGCGGACTCGATACTGTCGATAATCCCGCTCATCGCGCATTGGAACGCCAATATCTGATTCCCGCAATCAAAAAACTCGACACTGCCGTTTATGAGAACGATGCGTATGCCAAAACGGTGCGTTTTCCAAACGTAACACACGGCAAGTGGGAGCTTTGTCAGCATTCTTACGCGCCTTATGAGCCTTTTGTGCGTACACATCCCGTGGTGACAAAGGATCTTTGCGAAATCCCACAGCTTGGGTATTTTGACGTTGAATTCCCCTTTCCCGCCATTTTAGAAAACGGCATTGAGTGGATGACCATTACCCCTAACGAGGTGGAAACGATGCGCGAACCGATTGCAAAGTGCCGCGGTCGCGTGCTCACGCTCGGGCTTGGCCTTGGCTATTTTGCTTTCCACGCATCAGAGAAGCCTGAGGTTGAGCGCGTGGTGGTTGTGGAACGCTCGCGCGATGTGATTGAAATCTTCAAGACCTATCTTTTGCCACAGTTCCCAAACGGCAAAAAGATTGAAATTGTAGAAGACGACGCATTCCAGTATATGCAAAAGGAGATGCCACGCGGCAAATTTGACTACGTTTTTGCCGATCTTTGGCACGATGCCTCGGACGGCTTGGAAATGTATCGCAAGCTCAAACAGTATGAAATTCTTGCTCCAAAAACAAAATTTGATTATTGGATAGAGCCCTCTCTCCTTTCCCTCTTGCGCCACATCGTTTACCGTCGCATCACCGACGAAAATGAGCCCCTCAAATTGGGTGGGCTTTCGCCCGAAACGGTGCTGACCGATGCTTTTTTGAAAACATTGCAGTAAAAAATAACGGAGATACGCAAATTTACGTATCTCCGTTATTTTTTAATTTTTCATTATTTCTTCTTCTTGGCTTGTGCCGCAAGATCCTTGTTATGCTTATCCATCAAGCTTTGAATACGCTTAACGGGGTTGAGCAGCGTGCTAATGGTTGCATCATTGTTGAGTGTGTCGATGAGGTAAGCAACGTACTTGCACATATTGACCTCGGTGTACCACTCCTTATCCGCGAGCTCAGAGCGGCGGTAGATGAGGTTGGTAGTAAAGATGCGGTCGAACACGCCTTCCTTTGCAGCTTGGTCGAACTTATCAAAGCCGTCGGTAAACAGACCAAAGGTTGCAAAGCAGAATACGCGTTTTGCACCCTTTTCCTTGAGCTGCTTACAAACGTCGATCATCGATTCGCCGGAAGAAATCATATCGTCAACCACAATCGCATCCTTGCCGTGCAGGTCGCGACCGAGGTATTCGTGCGCTTCGATGGGGTTGCGGCCGTTGACGATAACGGAATAGTTTCTTCTCTTGTAGAACATACCGATATCGATGCCGAGAACGGAGCTATAATACATACAACGGGACATAGCGCCCTCGTCAGGAGAGATGATGACCAGATTATCTTTATCGATTTGAACGTCGGGAACGGCACGAACAAGTGCCTTGATCATTTGATATGCGGGACGGACGTTATCAAAGCCGGAGAGCGGAATTGCATTGTTGATGCGGGAATCGTGCGCATCGAAGGTGAGAATGTTGGTAACACCCATTCCTACAAGCTCTTGGAGCATTATCGCACAGTCGAGAGACTCGCGGCCGCTTCTCTTGTGCTGTCTGCCCTCGTAGAGCATCGGCATAATAACGGTCAGTCTTCTTGCCTTGCCTTCAATCGCGGCAATAATGCGCTTGAGGTCTGCGTAGTGATCGTCCGGACTCATCGGAACTTCCATGCCATACATTTTGTAGGTAACGCCATAGTTGAAGGTGTCGCAAATGATGTAGACATCCTTTCCGCGCATCGACTCGTGCAACATTCCCTTTGCTTCACCCGATCCAAAGCGCGGGCAATCTGCCTTTACAAGAAAGGTTTTGTCATTGTCACCGTGTCTGCGCCAGTCGCGAAGATAATAGTCTACCTGATCGGCAAAGGCTTCGCAACCCTTCATTCCAATTACACAAAGCTCTCCAAATTGATTGTCCTTCATAGTTAGCCTCCGTTGTTTTTTATTTTTTACATATATTCCCCAATTCACGGCAGCTTTGCCGCGCTGACAGGTGATTTTTCGTCAGTTTAATGCACAAAAGGTTTCGTATGCAGCATCCCACGCAGCAGTATTTTGCGGCATATAATGCTTGCAAGCAAAGGATGCAGCCACGATTGCACGGGCATCCGAGAGGTTCTTTGCCTCACCCGCTGCCATCAGTTGCACCAAAAGATTGCCGATAGCAGTTGCTTCCTCAGGACCTGCGCAAACGGGTATTCCGCAAGCGTCGGCGGTCATTTGCGAGAGGAATCCGTCCTTGGTTCCGCCTCCTACCACGTGGATAACGCGCGGCGAGATACCGGTCAGCTTGCTGATGTTCTCAGCTGTATAGCGGTATTTCATAGCCAAGCTTTCGTAGATACAACGCACAATCTCGCCAACAGTTTCGGGAACGTATTGCCCCGTTTTTTGACAGAATTCGCGCACACGTGCGGGCAAATCGCCGGGAGAGACAAAGCTGGGATGGTCGGGATCGATAAAGCACCTGAACGGCTTTGCAGCCTTTGCAAGGGATTCGAGCTCGGCAAAGCTGTATTCCTTGCCCTCTCTCTTCCATTGGCGGCGCGACTCTTGAATGAGCCAAAGTCCCATAATATTTTTGAGGAAGCGAATGGTGTTATTGACACCGCCCTCGTTTGTAAAGTTGTATTTTTCGGTTTCGGCATTGATTTTAGGAGCATCGAGTTCTGTGCCCATCAATGACCACGTTCCGCTACTGATAAAAAGGAATTCTTTTTCCTGTGTGGGAACGGCGATAACAGCGCTTGCCGTGTCGTGCGAAGCTACGGTGAGAACCTCGGCATCGGTCTTGCCGACCTCGCTCTGTACTTGCGCGAGGAGCTTGCCCATAGAGGTGCCGGGAGCGACAATATCGCCAAACAATCTTTGTGGAATGCCTGCTTTTGCGATGATATCCTTTGCGTAGTCACGCTTTTCGGCATCGAGAAGCGCACCTGTGGAAAGAATGGTATATTCGTTTGCCATATTCCCTGTGAGGAAATAGTTGAGCAGGTCGGGAACGTTAAGCATGCGCTGTGCATTTTCCACCATTTTGGGATCATCGCGCAAATCTGCCGCGAGCTGAAAGACGGTGTTGAAATTCATAGTTTGAATGCCCGTTGTGGCATAAAGCTCGGAAGGCGCAAAAAAACGACCGACATAAGACACGATACCCTCGGTGCGGGCATCCCGATAGTGGTAGGGGTTAGAAAGCATTTTGCCACTCTCATCCAAGAGTGCGTAGTCCACTCCCCATGTGTCTATACCGATCGAACGGATGGCATCGCCATCCAAAACAGTTTTTGCGATTGATTGCTTGATCTCGTGAAAGATGCGCAGAATATCCCAGTACATTCTGCCGTTGAGAATGACGGGATCGTTAGAAAAACGGTGATTTTCCTTAAGAGAGAGCTTTTGACCGTCAAAAGAGCCGACGATTCCGCGTCCGCTGGAAGCGCCAAGGTCGATTGCCAACATTTTTTGCTCTGCCATAAGAAGTCACCCCCGCTCTTGAAAACTTTAAATTCATTATACCATATCTAAAACCGAAATGTATGAATTTTTTGTGAAAGTCTCGGCTTTATTCTACATAATTTTATGGGTGAATTAATAATCTTTTCTTTTCAAATTCAACAAAAAGCAAAAGGCACACCAAAAGGTGTGCCTGCGTTGGCGGAAGCGGTGGGATTCGAACCCACGGTACCGTGAGGTACAACTGATTTCGAGTCAGTCCCGTTATGACCACTTCGATACGCTTCCATATTCTATCGCAACTTGCGAACGCAACCATTATAGCATAAATTTTAGCAAAAAGCAAGGGCTTTTTGAAAAAAGGTTGCCAAAAAAATAATTTTTCTGTTTTGCTCATTTTTTGCAACAAAAGCCTCGTAAAATTATGTAGAATAACCCCGAGACTTTCACAAAAAATTCATACATTTCGGTTTTAGATATGGTATAATGAATTTAAAGTTTTCAAGAGCGGGGGTGACTTCTTATGGCAGAGCAAAAAATGTTGGCAATCGACCTTGG
>JAZQKM010000122.1:0-7344 GCA_045542155.1 Eubacteriales bacterium | reverse complement strand
CGAAGCGACTGATGGATGCGGGTGCGAGTGTTGCGTGGAAGCTGACCTTTTGGGGCCAATCGAGGTTGAAGGTGCAGTTGGGCTTTTCGTTTTGCGAGGGGATATCGTTCCCATCCTTGTCATAAACGGTAGCAACGGTTTTCTCTGCCTCGTTCCAGTTTTGGTCCTCAAGCATAAAGCTCATTTCAAAGTCGTCTTCGATGGGGTAGGGGTGAGGGTTGAATAGCATAACGGGAATTTCCTTGCGGTTGCCCTTTTTCTGCCCTTGGCAGAGCTTGAAGAAGGCTTTGGTAAAGAGCTTATCGCAAATTTCGGATGCGTAAGCCATAGTGCGCAAGCCGTCCTCTTCTACCATCTTGATGCCCGAGCCGGGGAGAACGTCGTGGAATTGGCAGAACGCGATTGCTTTTTTTGCTTTCAAAAGCTCGTCTGCATCGTAGTCTGCATTTGTCGAAAGGGTAGCATAGCTCATAATTTTTTCGGTCATAGCGATCTGGCACTCGAGCTTGCTGTGCGCCTGCTTCATGCGTACCATCGAGGTGTAGCATCCTACCATTGAGGAGATCAAGGATTCACTCACGGTGCGCAATTTTGTGCGGTCAAGAGACGCAAAAAATGCCTCGGGTGTGGAGTGGAACATTTCAATGTCGCCTTGCCTCATTCGCTCGGCAATCGCCGCCAAGTCCTCGCGAGACGCGCCGCCGCCGTGGTTGCCAATGCCCCACATACACATCGATTCCTCGCGTTCGGGGCCGTGAGAGAAGTGCTCGTTGATCTTTTTGACCGCCTCGCCCTTGAGAGAACCGTATCCGTCATAAAGACTGTGTACGGGAATGGTGCTGGCATCAAATCCGCGCCACAAAAAGCTGCCCGCAAGCCACTCGGGGCGCTTGGAAAGATACGCTTCAAACCCTGTTTTGTTGAGAATTTGCACAAGTCCGCGCGTGTGGCCAAAGGAGTCAACGTTCATGGCGATTTTGGGTTCAACTCCGAATTTTTCCTTGAAATATTTACGACCGAGCGAAATTTGTGAAAGCAAACTTTCACCCGAGGTCATCACGCAATCGGGTTGCAGATACCAACCGCCGATGATGTTCCATTTTCCTGCCTTCACCAACCTTTGAATGCGCGCAAAAAGGGCAGGCTCGTGTTCTTCTACCCATTCGTAGAGCAGAGCCTCGTTGTGGTTAAAAATATAGCCGTCATATTCCTCGCAAAAATCTGCCGCTACGCGAAAGGTAGAAATCGCTTCGGCAAGTCCTTCGTTCCATCTCCAAAGCCAAGCGGGGTCGAGGTGCGCGTTTGATACCAAATGCAGTTTTTTCATAGTGTTTTCTCCGTTCTGCGGTGTTTAGCGGTGAATTTTGGAACACGCAGTGAAAATAGCCTTTTGTTCCACTTTATTTATAACACAAAATAATCACATTTGCAATACTTTTATGAAAAAAGCGATTGACATTTCTTAATAAACTTGTTATAATAAGATTAAAATTGAGTAAGTATGGCCAAAAATGACTTTTGAACCGTACGGAAACCATATTTCGTCAAAGACGAATCATCACGAAAGGATAACTACTATGGCAAAATTTTTGATTTCCGCTTTTGCAGACGAAGCACACAACGGTATTAACGGACAAGTTGAGGCACTGAAGAGAAACGGACTCTTTTGCATTGAGCCTCGCGCAATGAATTTTGGTCCCGTTATTGCAAAAACGGATGAGGAGCTCGCCGAAATCAAGCGTCGCTTTGATGCAGAGGGCATTATCGTTCCTTCCTTCGGCTCTCCTATCGGCAAATATAAAATCACCGACGATTTTGAGCCTCACCTGCAGCTCTTCCGCCGCGCGCTTGAGGTTTGCCGTGTGTTTGGCGCAAAGCGCATGCGTATCTTCAGCTTCTTCGTTGAGCAAGACAAGCTTGATGAGTACCGCGACGAGGTTCTCAGAAGAATGAAGATTATGGTTGCCGAGGCTGCCGAGGCAGGCGTTACTCTTTGCCATGAGAACGAGGGCGAAATTTACGGTCAGGATCCCGAACGCGTAGCCGATCTGCTCGCATCCGTTCCCGGACTTCGCGGCATCTATGACCCTGCAAACTACGTTTACTGCCAAAGAGACCCCGTTGCAGGCTTTGAAGCTACCGCACCTTATTTCGAATATATGCACGTTAAGGATTGTCTCTATGAGGGCCGCACGCTCGTTCCTGCAGGTGCAGGCGAGGGACACCTGAAGGAAGCACTCCAAAAGATTGACAAGATGACCGATGCAGAGGTTGTTCTTACTGTTGAGCCTCACCTCTTTGTTTCCGAGTCCTACAAGCAATTCGACGGCAAGGAGTTGAAAAACAAATTCGTATTCGCAACTGCTGATGAGGCATTTGACTACGCTGTCAATGCGCTCAAGGATATGCTGGCTGAAATCGGACATCCCGTTGTAAACGGAAGAGCATAATGCAAAAAGTCAGATTTGGCATTATCGGCATCGGCAATATGGGAACCGCGCACTGCAAATCCTTTTTGTCGGGATTGATCGAGAATGGTGTACTGACCGCCATCTGCAATTCCCGCACATCCAAAATGGATGCGATTTTGGCACTTGACGGCGCCGAGAATGTTGTTGCCTTTACCGATTACGGCGAAATGCTACATAGCGGACTTTGCGATGCTATCATCGTAGCTGTTCCACCGTATGATCACGCAAAAATGGTGAGCGAGGCATTTGAAGCAGGCTTGCACGTCATTTGCGAAAAGCCTGCGGGTGTTTACACAAAGCAGGTCAAAGAAATGAATGAGGCTGCCTCTCGGTCGGATAAGCTGTTCGGTATGATGTTTAATCAGCGGTCGAACTGCATCTACCGCAAAATGCGGGAGATGGTGGCAGGGGGCGAGCTTGGAGAAATTAAGCGCGTCAACTGGATCATCACCAACTGGTATCGCTCGCAAAACTACTTCGATATTGGCGGTTGGAGAGCCACTTGGCGTGGCGAGGGCGGCGGTGTCTTGTTCAATCAATGTCCCCATCAAATCGACCTGCTCCAATGGATTGTGGGAATGCTTCCCACAAAAATCCACGCCCATTGCCACTTTGGCAAATGGCACGATATCGAAGTCGAGGACGACGTTACCGCCTATATGGAGTTCCCCAACGGAGCTACGGGCGTGTTTGTAACCTCTACGGCAGATGCTCCCGGTACAAACCGCTTTGAAATCACCGGTACACGCGGACGTCTCGTTTGCGAAAACGGGCGTTTGATATTTGACCGTTTGGCGATCGACGAGCGCGAATTCTGCCGTACGGCAAAAGCATTCGTCGACCCCGAATATACCACCTTTGAGGTTCCCACCGACGGTCGCAACGACCAACACGTTGGAATTCTCAATAATTTTGCAAATGCGATTTTGGGAATCGAGCCTCTGTTTGTTAAGGGCGAAGAGGGAATGGGGAGCGTGCAAATGATGGATGCGATGCTGCTTTCCACTTGGCTTGACAAGGCGGTAGAACTTCCCATCAACGATGACCTCTATCTTGAGGAGCTCAATCGCCGTATCAGCGAGAGCACCGTAGTGAAAAAAGAAGCCCCCGACGTGGTTCTCGATATTTCGGGATCGTACGGCGGAGTTAAATAAAAGCAAACAAACCACCTATTATTTACGAGGAAATTATTATGAAAGCTTTCCGTATTGCCGTCATCGGTTGCGGCGCTATTTCGGGCAATCACATCAACGCTATTGTCGGTTCCGGTAACAAAATCTGTGCTTTGTGCGATATTGTTCCCGAGCACGCGCAGGAAAAGATCGAAAAATTTGAGCTTGGCAACGTTCCGGTTTACACCGATTACGTTGAGCTCTTGGAAAAAGAAAAGCCCGATTCCATTCACATCTGCACCCCTCACTATCTGCACGCCCAAATGGTGATTGCGGCGCTGGGGCGCGGTATCAACGTTTTGTGTGAGAAGCCGCTTGCTACCACAATGGAGCAGCTGCACGCAGTGCTCGAGGCAGAGGAAAAGAGCACCGCAAAGCTTGGCGTATGCCAACAAAACCGCTATGAACCCCGTATGCTGTGGCTGATCGATTACATCAAAGAGCACGGCGTAAAGTCGGGCTTGGGTATTGTCAGCTGGAAGAGAGATGCAAAATATTATGCATCCGGTGCTTGGAGAGGCAAAATTATAGAAGAGGGCGGCGGCGTGATGATCAATCAGGCTCTGCATACCTTGGATCTTCTCCAACATCTGTGCGGAATGCCCACACACGTTACGGCACACACGAACAACGACTATCACAAGGATTGCATCGAGGTAGAAGATACCGCAACGGCACACTTTGAACTGCCCACGGGTATGATGTGCCACTTCTACGGTACAACTGCCGCAACAGCCGACCTGCCTGTTCAACTGCAACTCGTTACAATGGATAAAGTGCGCGTGATTGCAGGCAACGATTTTGTTCTCTTAAACGGCAAGCCCGTTGAAATTGAAGATACCCGCGACCACGCAAACCTTGTTGGAAAAACCGTTTGGGGAACAGGACACGCCATCCTCATTCGCGATTTCTACGATTGCCTCGCAGAAGGACGCCCCTTCCGCGTGAACGGCAAAGAGGCTGCAAAGGTCGTTCGCCTGATTTTGTCGATGTATCAATCGCAGGGCGAAAGAATCGAGATCCTATCCTAACGGGATAGGGAAGGGAGAAACCTATGAAAGAATTTTTTGGGGATGCACTTCTTCTGAACACCCCCGCGGCAGAGACGCTTTATGCAGAAGTAAAGGATCTGCCCATTGTGGATTACCACTGTCACCTCAATGAAGCGGAGCTGCAAAACGACCGCAAGTTTGAATCTCTTGGCGAGCTGTGGCTTGCTGCCGACCACTACAAATGGCGCGCGATGCGTCTTTGCGGCGTGGACGAAAAGTATATTACGGGAGATGCAAGCTTTTATGAGAAGTATCTCAAGTATGCCGAAATTTTCCCGCTCCTTTGCGGTGGACCTTTGTACTATTGGACACAGCTCGAGTTAAAGCTCCTGTTTGATATTCGCGAGCCTCTGAACCCCGAGAGCGCGGAACGCATTTGGAATAAAGCAAACGAGGCACTCAAAACCTTAACTGCAAAGCAAATTCTCAAAAAGTTCCGTGTGGAATACGTTGCCACCACCGATGACCCCGCATCGCCTCTTTCGATGCACGGTATGTGCGGCGACACCAACGTGCGTCCCACTTTCCGTCCCGACTTTGCTTTGAATATGGATGCAGCCGCTTTGGAAAGATTGGAAAATGCCGTTGGCAGAAAATTAGATACCCTGCAAGACTTGAAGAATGCACTCGAAGAGAGACTTGACTATTTCCTCTCCAAGGGGTGCAAAATTGC
The DNA here is from genome assembly GCA_045542155.1 of Eubacteriales bacterium. GTDB lineage: Bacteria > Bacillota > Clostridia > Oscillospirales > CAG-272 > UMGS1865. Next base: position 1,976 of record JAZQKM010000122.1, on the reverse strand, counting down.
TGACCACGGTATGGACTTCTTGCCGATGGCAGACATCGGGGAAGAGTGTGCCGCTGCGCTTTATGCAAAGCGCGCAACCTTGACCGCTCGCGAGCGTCAAGAGCTTTTCTCTCACCTGATGTATTTTATGGCATCTCTTTACGCAAAGAACAACATCGTTATGCAGCTGCACTTTGCAACTTTCCGCAACGTCAACAGCACCTTGGCAAGCGTTATCGGACGCGACGCGGGCTTTGACATTATGCGCGGTCACGTAGACGTAGACGCTCTTGTTTATTTCTTTGATGCGCTTGTTAAGAGAGGTGCACTTCCCAAAACGGTTATTTACACCCTCAATCCTGCCTGCGTTCCCGCAATGGCAACGCTCACAGGCGCGTTCCCGAACGTACGCGTCGGTGCGGCTTGGTGGTTCAACGATACCGTAGAGGGTATTCGCGAGCAGCTCAAAAACGTTTCCGAGTATGCCGTCCTCGGCACCAACCTTGGTATGCTGACCGATAGCCGTTCCTTGGCAAGCTATGCACGCTTCGATTTCTTCCGCCGTATTCTCGCCGACTTCGTTGGCGGCTACGTTGAGCGCGGAGAATACGACATGAGTGCCGCAAAGCATTTGATGTATGCCGTTTGCTATGGCAACGTCAAGGCTTTTCTAAATTTGTAAACGATAAAACACGACTATAAATCACGAAAAAAGAAAGGACAAACGAATATGAAAATGACATTTCGTTGGTACGGAGAAAAGGATAGCATTCCGCTTTCTTATATCCGACAGATCCCCGGAATGAGCGGCGTTGTTACCGCTGTTTATGACGTTCCCGTGGGCGAGGTTTGGGAGATGGATAAGATCCTGCGCCTCAAGTCGCTCTGCGACGAAAAGGGTCTTGAGATGGAGGTTATCGAGAGCGTTCCCGTACACGAGGACATCAAGCTCGGTTTGCCTACCCGTGACCGTTACATTGCAAACTATGCAACCACCATCCGCAACCTTGGCAAGGCAGGTGTTAAGTGCATTTGCTACAACTTTATGCCCGTATTCGACTGGTTGCGCACCAATCTGCACACCGAGGCAGAGGATGGCTCCAACGCACTTTCCTACAACCACGAGGAATTGATGGGTCTTGACCCTCACAATCTCCATCTTCCCGGCTGGGATGAAAGCTACACCTCTGAAGAGCTCAACTCTTTGTTGGATGCTTACAGCGGTATGAGCCACGAGCAGCTCTTTGAAAATCTCGTTTACTTCCTCAAGGGCATTATGCCTGCTTGCGACGAGACCGGTATCAACATGGCGATTCACCCCGATGACCCGCCGTGGGATATGTTCGGTCTGCCCCGTATCATTACGGGCATGGATAGCTACGATAAGCTCTTCGCAGCCGTTCCCAACGCACACAACGGCATCACCCTTTGCACCGGTTCTCTCGGTGCAGGACGCAACAACGATATGGTAGCAATGGCTTCCAAGCTGGCTTCTCGCTCCTATTTCGTACACCTGCGTCAAATTACCCACTCCGGTGCGCTTGATTTCTGCGAAAGCGGACACCTGACCGAGATGGGTAGCCTTGATATGTATGGCATCGTTAAGGCGCTTGTAGAGGCAGGCTTTGACGGCTACGTACGCCCCGACCACGGCAGAAACATCTGGGGCGAAGACGGCAAGCCCGGCTACGGTCTGTATGACCGCGCACTGGGTGCAACCTATCTCTACGGTCTGTTTGAGGCTATTGAGAAGGGCTTGAAATAAGAAAGGATATAAAGATTATGAAACTTCCTTACAGAATTGATCTTTCCGATAAAGTTGTTGTTGTTACCGGTGGCGGCGGTGTCTTGATGGCTGAATTCGGCCGCGCATTGGCAGAATGTGGCGCAAAGGTAGCGCTTCTTGACATCAACGAAAAGGCTGCACAAGAGGTTGCCGCATCCATTGGCGAAAACGCTATCGGTATTGGCACCAACTGTCTTGTAAAAGAGAGCAT
>JAZQKM010000121.1:0-2628 GCA_045542155.1 Eubacteriales bacterium | reverse complement strand
AAGGCGAAGGTGTATGCCGAAAGAGCCTACAACGCAGACTACCGCAAGCAGAGCGAGGGGGAGAACATTTCACAGATGCACCCTTCCGATGAATTTATCTGTGAGAAGTGCGGTCTTATAATCCGAGGGTGTTGCAGATATGAGATTGACGAGGACGATGGCGACGAAATCTGCTATGAATTTCCGTACCAATTTTGCCCTCGTTGCGGAATGAAGGTGAAAGGAGACAAAACCGATGCGTGATAGGTTGATTGAATTGCTGAACGAAACATTTTCGGAGCAGTACGAGAAAAGAGGACTTCTTACCGCAGAACATACGGCAGACTTCCTTCTCGCAAACGGCGTGATCGTGCCACCTTGTAAGGTGGGGGATACAGTGTATGTTGTAAGCCGTTATTATGGCGGCATATGGCAAATATATGAGTGCTTTGTAGATAGCCTCACAGTCTTCAATGGGGATATATTTATGAGCCTCAAATCGTCCGATGGTTGGTACAATTTCGGCGTAAATGTATGGGAAATCGGCAAAACCGCATTCTTAGCTCGTGAGGAGGCGGAGAAGGCTTTGGAGGAGCGCGAAGGGAAATGACAACAGAAGAAAAAGCAATCGCAATGAAGGAAGCGATCGTATCAATGGCACGTATATATGGTCTCAATTTGACCGTTTATGATGGCAAGATCGCATTTGTCGATCAAGAGCAGAGAAAAATCGTCGCTCTTTGGTCGCCCACTTTTACGATGACGAATGAAAGCGAGGATTTACCTGATGGAAAAAGAACAGATCGTTAAGGCGTTGGAGTGTTGTTATTTAGTCGGAGATTGTAAAGAATGCCCTTACATACCCGATGGGGATTCCGTTTGCGAGGCAAGAACCTTAGGAAAAGAAGCCCTCTCCCTCATCCTTGAACAGGATAAGCAGATTGAGGAACTCACCATCGAACTCGATGCGATGCGAACAGCGGCCAATTCTTTGGAGATGCACTATGAGAACGCAAGAGCCGACACCGCACAGAAGATGCACTCCATGATCAAAGAACGTTGCATCAAGGGAGGCCTTTGGCCAGCGTTTATAGCAAACGTGGTGGCCGAGGTTGCAAAAGAGCTGTCTGAGGGAACCTCGGAGATCTCACCCCCCCCAGACAAGCCTTGTGAGCTTAGATGACGTTTCGGCGGCGATCAAGCAGTATTGCTGCGACCTCATCGATGCCGGAAGGGACGTGGTCGAGATCACGGAATTCAACGCGGATCTTCAAAAAATGTTGGAATCTTACATAGGAGAAAAAGAGAATGGCACGACTGAATAAAACCTTGCTGATCGGGTACCTGACCGCGGATCCCGAGCTTAGGCAAACAACAAGCGGAACTTCCGTTTGTCCCTTTACGATCGCGGTCAACCGCAAGACGGTGAAGGAAGGCGGCCCGAGCTGCGACTTCATCGACTGCGTGGCGTGGCATGGATGCGCCGAGTTTATCGCCAAATACTTTAAAAAAGGGCGGCCTATGCTGGTCGAGGGTGAGATCCAAAGCAACGGAGGTCTTGGTCAACGAGGCGAGCTTTGTGGACCATAAGAGTGTATCCGACGAAAACAACCCGTATATCGCGGCCGCGACCGCAGAGCAATTTGAAGAGGTAAGCGACGAGCAGGTGCCGTTTTAAAGAAAGGAGGATGAGTTTATGAGAGAAATTTGTTGGCCAAAAACGCACATGATGGACCATGAGATCGACCGGATGTATCGCGAAGCCAAAGACAAAGCGAAGCAGATCAAGATCTTGGCAGACATGAACTGCACCACAGAGGATTGGATTCGGCTAATTCTCATTAAGAGGTGCGGAGTAGACGGTCGATCGTTGCCACGCAAAAAAAGAGGGACAGGGTTCAGCGCGATTCTGCGCTTGAAGAAGCGATCGAGCAACCGGAGGAAAACCTCATCCACAGCGAGTGTAAAAGCGAGGCCGGCCCACGGCCGTCAACACCGGCTTTGCCCAAGAGAGGAACAGTGCTTATCAACGTGATCGAGGACCTAACCGACATGATCGAGAAGCTAAGCGAGAAAAAGAAAGAGCTTCTTTCCGCGGTAGAAGAAGCGAATGCAAACATAGCAGAGATCGACAAAGCGCTCTCTGTCTTGGGAACGGCATCAAAAGAGTGCGGACGAGCATCATAACAAATACCACAAAATCAGAGAAAAACATAAAAAACAAGGGGAAAACACATGGCGGAAAGAAGATTTTTTTCAAAACAACTCTTGGAGAATTATGTGTTTGTAAGTCTCACCTTCGAGGCGCAAGCACTCTATCTACAATTGTGCATGGCTGCGGACGATGACGGCTTTGTTTCTGTGCCCGAGAGGGTGCAGAGAGGCATCCGTGCTTCTGTCGATGCACTGGATGAACTGAAAGATGCGGGCTACATTGCTTTTGATGAAGGCGGTGGATGCATGATCACGCACTGGGAGCAGAACAATGGCGAAGATATCAAACGTCGCGAGAAAAATCGTGATCGCGTGAGACGTTTTAGAGAGCGCAAAAAAGAAGAAGGCGACATCTCGGAAAATTCGAATGATGATGTAACGCCTTGTAACGTTACTGTAACGTTACATAGCGTTACGCAACCCTCCCCCTCTTCG
>JAZQKM010000120.1:0-11221 GCA_045542155.1 Eubacteriales bacterium | reverse complement strand
GTGACGGCACAGGACTTTACGGTCTCGAATTCCAATACAACAAGATGCTCGCAGGCACAAACGGCCGCTACATTACGGCTCGTGACTCCTCGGGTAACGAAATGCCGTATGCTTTCAAGAAATACATCCCTGCGCAAAACGGTTACAACGTAAACTCCACCATCGACGTTTTCGTGCAATCTGCACTTGAGGAGCAACTCCAAAACGCATACCTTGAGTCGGGCGGACAAAACCGCGCGGCAGGTATTGTTATGAACGTCAAAACGGGCGCTGTCCTCGGTATGGCGGTTTATCCTGATTTTGACCTGAATAACCCTCGCCAGCTTGACGACCAATCCTTGGCAACCCTGCAAAATCTTGGTTATGAGGTGGGGAGTGATGCTTATAACACAGTCAAGCAAAATTTGCAACTGAATATGTGGTCCAACAAGGCCATTACCGAGTCCTATATCCCCGGTTCCACCTTCAAGGTTATGACTGCTTCAATGGCGCTTGAAGAGGATGTTGTTTCCTTGGGCGAGAGCAATCACTGTAGCGGTTCTTTTGTGGTTTTGGGACGAAAGATTCACTGTCACAAGGTGCAGGGACACGGCTCACTTACGTTTGCCGAGGGTATTCAACAATCCTGCAACCCGTGGTTGATGAAATTGGGATTGCGTCTTGGAACGAATACATTTTATAACTATTTAAAAGCATTCGGTTATCTCGAAAAGACCGGAATCGATTTACCCGGTGAGGGCGGCGGTGTATTTGCCGCACAGGATGCTTTTACCGATCTTGACCTTGCAATCTATGCATTCGGTCAAAACTTTAATGTAACCCTAATTCAGCAAATCACAGCGGTTTCTGCCGTAGCAAACGGTGGATATCTCGTTACGCCGCACTTTGTTTCTTCCATTACCGACCAAAACGGCAACGTCATCCAATCCTTCGATAACAACGTGCGCCGTCAGGTAATCAGCGATAGCGTTAGTCAAACCGTGTCAAAGATTTTGGAGGAGGGCGTTTCCGGTAATGGCGGTGCTAAGAATGCATACGTTGCCGGCTACCGACTTGCCGCAAAGACCGGTACATCCGAAAAGAAGGAACGCGAATGTCCCTTGTGCGGATATACGGCAACTCCCAAAACGATTGACGGTGTGGGAATGTTCGTTTGCAGCATCTGCAATTACACGGGCGCACCCGATGAATTTGCAGTCAGTGAAAAATACGTTTGCTCCACGGTGGCCTTTGCACCTGCCGATGACCCGCAATACGCTATCATCATTATGGTCGACGAGCCCACAAAGGGAACGCTTTACGGTAGCGTTGTAGCGGCACCTTACGTTGCAAACGTTATGGAGACCATTCTTCCGTATCTCGGTGTGGAAGCCGTTTATACCGAAAAAGAGCTTGCCAATATGGCAATCAGAATTCCTAACTTTGTGGGATATACTGTTTCTGCCGCAAGAAACTACTGCCAACGCAATGGTTTGCAGATAGAATTTGTAGGAGCTGACGATGGTATCATTCGCCGTCAGTATCCCGAGGCAGATGTTATTGTAGAGAAGAATTCCGCAAGGATTTTGGCTTATACCGATAAAGAGACCGAAACGCTTTCCGTCAAGGTTCCCGACGTTACGGGAATGAGCGCGGTAGCGGCAAATCAAGTGCTTATCAATGCCGGATTGAATATCCGTATTCTCGGCACCAAAAACTATTTGAGTGGTACCGAAGCTACCGTAATATCCCAATCCGTAGCCGCCGGCGAGACTGTTCCAAAGGGCACGGTTGTTGAGGTCACCTTCCGCCATTTGGGTGATAAGGATTTTGACGAAACTTGGGATCCGGACCTATTGCATTAAATTTAAGTGAGAAGACAGACCTTCTGTCGGGAAGTTGAAAGAAATTTTCAAACCTGGAGGGTAGGGCTGTGAAACTCAAGCTGTTATGTGATGCTATCGGCATCGATTGCCCCGAAGCATATTTTGATTGTGAAATTGAAGATATTGCAACCGATTCTCGTAAAGCGATGAACGGAGCAATGTTTGTTTGTCTTCGCGGTACGCAATTCGACTCTCATAGCTATATTCAAAATGCTATTGATAACGGTGCTGTCTGTGTTCTTACAGAAAGTGACTGTCCCATGCCGATGGGAACTGAGCATATCATCCGTTTACAATGCGATGACACACGCTCAGCTCTCGCACATCTGTGGCACGCCTGGTATGGTTTTCCTTGTCTTGACCTTAAAATCATAGGTGTTACGGGAACAAACGGGAAAACGAGTGTGGCGCACATGCTGCGTACTGTTTTGCGTTCCGCATGGCACACTTGCGGTATCATTGGTACTGTGGGATGCGAAAGTGAAAAGGGGACTATCGAAACTGTGACCGAAGCAGGTCTTTCCAATCTGACCACCCCCGATCCCGGTGACCTCTATCGCATTTTTGCACAAATGCGTGACGAAGGTGTCGAGTACGTGGTAATGGAGGTATCTTCACACGCGCTAACTTTGGGAAAACTTGCTCCTATCACATTTGAGGCAGCTATTTTTACCAATCTCACACCGGAGCATTTGGATTTTCATAAAACGATGGAGGCATACGCGCTTGCCAAAGCAAGCTTGTTTCAAAAAACAAAGCTTGGCATTTTCAATGCCGATTCATCTTACTGTGAACGAATGTTAGAGGAGGCAACCTGCCGTTGTATTACTTGTGCGGCAAAGGCTAAAGATGCTGATTACACCGCAAGTGAAATAGAGATACAAGCACAAAACGGTGTGGCATACCGACTCTCATCCGCGCGTACGCGCTTACGAATTGTTTGTCCCATTGCAGGAGAATTTACTGTAATGAATTCTATGCAAGCAACCATTTGCGCCTTAGAGCTTGGGTGTAGCCCTGCCGCTATTAAAACGGCGCTTGCTACAATGGGCGGCGTAAAGGGAAGAATGGAGCGGGTTCGTCTCGGGTTAGAGGCCGATTTTTCGGTGCTCATCGATTACGCACATACCCCCGATGCTTTGGAAAAACTACTCCTAACAGCGCGAGACCTCGTGCAAAAGGGAGGCAGAACGGTCGTTCTGTTCGGCTGCGGTGGTGACCGTGACCGCACCAAACGAGCCGTTATGGGCGAGATAGCCGCAAGACTTGCCGACCACGTCATCATCACCTCGGATAATTCCCGCGGTGAGGACCCGATGCAAATCATTTGCCAAATTGTATCCGGCATACCGCCACAAAAAGCTTACACCGTTATCCCCGACCGCGCATCTGCCATTCGCTATGCCATCAAAAATGCAAAAGCGGGTGACCTCATCCTTTTGGCGGGCAAGGGACACGAACAATATGAAATTGTAGGAGGGGAACGCCGCCCGTTCTGCGAGGGGAGCCTTGTAAAAGAGGCTTTTCGCGCGCGCCTGCGCGCACAAAACGGCGAAGAAGAAAATGAAGGAGAACCGACTGTATGAAGATTACACTTTCATTACAGAATGGTATCACGGCGCACGCACTTGCCCGTATGTGCCGCGGTATCTTGCAAAACGAAGAAAATGCTAATATTCAAATAAATTCACTCTGTACCGACTCCCGCGAAGCGGACGAAAACACCGCGTTTTTTGCTCTTGTTGGCGAGCGCGTAAACGGACACGATTACATTCCCGCCGCTATTTCGGCAGGATGCCGTTGCATCATCTCGCAAGAGCCTATCTCTTCCGCGGTCATCGGAGAAAAGATTGCCCTCATTATTGTTAAGGATAGTGAAATGGCACTTTCCTATATGGCGAGCGCGCAGCTCGAGGGACGTACATATCCCGTGATAGCCGTTACGGGCAGTGTGGGAAAGACCACAACTAAGGATATGATTGCCGCCGTTATGCGCGAGGGGAAGAGAACCTACGTTTCCTCAGGTAATCACAACAGTGTTATTGGTATGCCGCTGTCTGTTATGGAAATTCCCCAAGATTGCGAATGTGCCGTTCTTGAGATGGGCATGAGTGATTTTGGCGAAATTGAACGTATGTCGCTCGTTGCCGAGCCCGACATTGCGGTCATTACCAACATTGGCACTTCGCATATGGAAGCCCTCGGTGACCGTCGCGGCATTTGCCGTGCAAAGCTTGAGGTTTTGTGCGGATTGAAAAAGGGCGGATATCTCATTCTCAACGGAGACGAACCGCTACTGAAAAACATCGGCGGCAGAAGTTACCACACTGTTTATGTTTCCCTCAAACGCGCGAATGCCGACTTTTTTGCACAAAATATTCGTACGGAATTTAGCGGCACGCGCTTTGACGTAGTCCATAAGGGCGTTACGTATCCCAATTTTTATATTCCCGTTAGCGGACGTCACAACGTTTGGGCGGCACTTTATGCCTTTGCCGTAGCGACTCTGCAAGGGCTTTCGCCCGAAAAAATCCAAAACGGACTTGCGCATTTTCGGCCTGCCGATATGCGTCAAGGAATTACCGATTTTGAAGGTGTAACACTGATTGAAGATTGCTATAACGCCGCCCCCGAATCGATGAGAGCCGCAATCGACGTTTTGTGTGAGTGCGCTCCCAAGAAGGGGCACCGCATAGCGGTTCTTGGAGATATGCTGGAGCTTGGACGCCAAAGTATTGCGCTCCACCGCGCCGTTGGCGAATATCTGCAGGAGAGAGGCGTTGACCTTTTGATTGCCGTTGGAAACGGCGGTGTTGAAATTGCACAGGGAGCCGTCGAGGCAGGTATGAATCCTGCAAACGCTTTCTTGTTTATCGACCGCGACAACGTTGATGCTATTGCAAAAGGATTGCATTCCTATGTCAAGGCAGGGGATACCGTCCTGTTTAAGGCAAGCCGCGGTGTGCGTTTGGAACGTGTTATTCAAGCTTTAAAAGAACTGTAAGAAAGACAAAAAAGAGAGGATTATCAGATGAAAGAACTCACCATCACCTTTGTTTTGGTCACGCTCGGCGTGTTTGCCTTAACGGCATTGGCAGAGCGCATCTTAATTCCCATACTGCGCTCGCACAAGGCGGGGCAAAAGATTTTGGATATCGGACCTCGCTGGCATAAGTCCAAAGAGGGAACCCCTATTATGGGCGGTATCGGCTTTATTTTGGCTATCCTCGCAGTTGTTGCTGTTTTCTTTATCTACGTAGGCATTCAGAAAAAAGCACCTGACTATATTCCTTTAGCTCTGACCGTTGCTTTTGCCGTTTCCCACGGTGCTATCGGCTTTGTTGATGACTACTGCAAGCTGATTAAAAAGCAAAACGAGGGTTTGACGAGAATGCAAAAGCTCGTTTTGCAGTTTGCCATTACGGCAGGCTACCTTTGCGTTATGGGATATACGGGTAATTTGCCGAGTTCCATTATCATACCCGTCATCAATCTGCCCATTCGCGGAGCACTTTGGTATATTCTCGCAGGCATTTTGGCGGTTGGTGTTATCAACGGTGCCAACTTTACCGACGGCATTGACGGACTTGCATCTTCGGTTACCTACGTTATCGGTATTTTCTTTGCCATTTTTGCCTTCTTTGCAAACGACATGGGACTTTCTGTTGTTGGCGGAGCAATTATTGGAGCAACACTAGGCTTTTTGCTTTATAACATTCACCCTGCAAAGGTGTTTATGGGAGATACCGGCTCACTTTTCCTCGGTGCAATCGTTACGGGCGCGCTCTTCCAAATGCGAGAGCCGCTCTTGATATTCCTCATTTGTGCGGTTTATATCCTCGAGCTGCTTTCCACCGTACTGCAAATCCTTTACTTTAAGCTCACACACGGTAAGCGTCTTTTCAAAATGGCGCCCGTTCATCACCACTTTGAAAAGTGCGGATGGAGCGAGAACAAAATCGTAATCGTTTTCGCACTCGTTCAGTTCGCTTTTTGTACGCTGGCATTCATCCTGACAAGATAACACAGGAAAGGAGACCTTTGCTATGAACCAACAACCGAATACGGCAAAGCGCTCCTTTAGCTTTTGGCAAAGACCGAACAAAAAGGAAGAGGGAAGCGCCACCGAAAACCGCAATCCCATGGGATTGGTAAAGGGAAGTGTCGACGTTCCGTTCCTTTTGATTACGGCAGCACTGGTGCTGTTTGGATGTGTTATGATATACAGTGCATCCTTTGTGTTTGCACAAAAGCATCACGACTCTTCCACCTACTTTATCATTCGCCACGTCATCTTTTTGATGATGGCGGTTGCATTTACGTTTGTGGTAGTCAAATTCTGCACACCCCGATTTTGGTACGACTTCAGTTATATCTTTTACGGTATCTCCATTGTGCTCCTGCTTTTGGTTCTGACTCCTTTGGGAACAGACCTCAACAGCGGTGCGCGCCGTTGGATAGACCTTAAGGTTATTACTCTGCAACCCTCGGAGCTTGCAAAGCTTGCATTGGTACTGACATTAGCTCGTTTTATGACAACGCACGAAAAAGAAGTGCTCTCTCCCCACAAATTCGGAGGAGATTTTAAGTACGGCGTTCTCTTCCCGGGGTTAATGATTGCGGGAGTCGGCGGACTTGTTGCTCTTGAAAAACATATTTCGGCACTTGCCATTATCGGTATGCTTGGCATCAGTTTGATGTTCTTGGGCGGCACGCGCTTCAAGTGGATTGCTTCGCTTGCAGGCGTGATTGCGGTTGCGGCGTGTATGCTGATTATCTTTTTTCCCTATGCCTTTGCCCGCGTTGATACTTGGCTCAACATTGAGGAAGCCGACCCGCTCGGTTCTGCATGGCAGACCTTGCAGGGACTGATGGCAATCGGTTCCGGCGGACTCTTTGGCAAGGGACTCGGTAACAGTCAACAAAAATACGGCTTTGTTTCACAGCCGCAAAACGACTTTATTTTTACCATTATTTGCGAGGAATTTGGTTTTATTGGAGCCATTCTCGTAATCGGACTTTTCATAGCCTTTGTTTGGAGAGGCTTCCACATCGCGCGTCACGCGCCCGATAAGTGCTCGGCACTCATCGTTTACGGACTAACGTTCAAGGTTGCCTTGCAGGTGATTTTGAATATCGCAGTTGTTACAAACTCTATGCCCAACACGGGTATTTCGTTGCCGTTTTTTAGTTACGGCGGAACCTCGCTGATGCTGCAGATTTTTGAGGTTGGTATCATCCTCTCCATCTCGCGTTACGCATCGCACAAAAAGATTTAAAAAAGAGAAGGGAGCATAAAAATGAAAAAAATCAGAACAAGACAGTTTTTCAAAACCTTATATACATCTATGGGTATCGGCGGCGCATTTTTGCTCTTTATGCTCATTTTCGGCAAAAGCATTGCCGCAAACAATTTTGACGTGCTTCTCGGTTGTGTATTTTCCGTTCTCGGTCTTGCAGCCCTTAGTTTTTTAGTCGTTTGCTTTTTACCTTATTTTCACGGTGACCGCCGTTGGTTTGCTATTCCAACACTCCTGACTGCAGTGTTTATGGTAGGAACCGCAATGCTTTGGCAATTTCCCATAGGAGGCATTTGATATGCGCGTTTTACTGACAGGCGGTGGCACGGCAGGGCACATCAATCCCGCGCTTGCTATTGCAGAAACCATTTTGAGAAACGCACCCGGCTCGGTTGTGGAGTTCGTAGGTGTTGCAGGCGGCAAAGAGGATGAGCTTGTTCCGCGTGCGGGATATAAACTTCATCATGTCAAATCCTCGGCTCTTCAAGGAAAGAAGGGAATCAGCCGCTACGCGTCTCTCGCACTTGCGGCAATTTCTCCTTATCTGCCATCCACAGTTTCGATTATCAAAAAGTTTAAGCCCGATATCGTTATCGGAACAGGTGGATATGCTTGTTGGCCGATTATGGCGGCGGCGGCAAGAATGGGAATTCCCACAGCTCTCCATGAGTCCAACGCGCACCCCGGACTTGCGGTTCGCCGTTTGCAGAGTAAGGTTGACCGCATTTGGATCAACTTTCCCGAAACCGCCGCGGCATTCGGCAACAGTTCCAAGGTCGTGTGCGTAGGCAACCCGATTTTGCAGGGCTTTTCCACCGTCGACCGCGAGGAGGCCCGTGCAAAGCTCGGCATCGAAAAGAATCAAAAGCTGATTCTTTCCTTTGGCGGCAGTAACGGAGCAGAAAAGCTCAATGCCGCAGTTATCGATTTTATGAAATCGACCGTTGCAAACAATCAGCAAATCATCCACTTGCACGCAAGCGGAAAGATCAATTACGAGGATTCTCTCAAGCTTTTTGGGGAAGCAGGACTTGAAGAAAAGAAGAACTGCATCCTGCGCCCCTACATTTACGATATGCCTCTGCAAATGGCAGCGGCAGATCTTGTTATCGCACGCGCTGGGGCAATGACGCTCTCGGAACTCGCGCTGATGAAAAAAGCCTGTGTCTTAATTCCGTCTCCTTACGTTGCCGAGAACCATCAATACAAAAATGCAAAGGCGCTTGCCGATGCAAATGCCGCAACGTTAGTTGAAGAAAAGGAACTCGAAGAGGGAAGACTTACCGTGTGCGTTTGTGAGCTTCTTGCAAGCGACGCGAGACTGTATGAACAACAAAAGAACATTGCATCCTTTGCACAAGCGGATGCTTGCCAAAGCATTTGGAAGGATATTGTTCGCTTAACAAACAAATGACAAACAGGAAAGGACGACCAAACCTATGAATACAAGAAACGACACCCCTACTCGCATCCGTATCTCCGAGGAAGAGGTGCAGCCGCAAGTTAGAAAACCGCAGAGGAGAAAGCCCAATCAAAAGGTGTTGAGCGTTCTTCGTTTCGGTATGCTTCTCTCGGGTGCTGTTATTGTGGTGCTTGCTTTGGCTATGCTTATTCTCCCCGTATTCAAAATCAGCAAGATTGTGGTAGAGGGCAATAGCTACTACGACGATGCAACCGTTGTACAAATGGCAGGCATTGCCGAGGGCGACGAGCTCTTTGGATGGGATATGCAAAAATCCTGCAATGCCATTATGGCGGCATATCCTTATGCAAGCGATATCTATGTCAGCATTGAGTTTTTTACGGTCAAAATTGAAATCGTAGAAAAACCGACTGTGATGTACGCAGAGTATCAAAATCAATATTTCTCCTTTGACCGCGACTTGCGCGTTTTGGAGATAAAGACAGACGGGGAAGAGGCATTTTCCCCGTTTCTGCGTGTCAAGCTGCCAAGCGTTTCGGGTGTGCAAGTCGGCTATAAGCTTCAATTTGCCAATGCCGAAACCGACGTCTCCTACCTGTTACAGCTTTTAGATACGCTTTCCTCGTATCATTTTTTGGAGGATGTGACCTATGTCGATGCCACTGATCGCTTCTCGCTTTCCTTTGTCCTTTCCAATGCGGTAAGAGTTGAGATTGGAGAGCTCAAGAGTATGAATGAAAAGCTGACACTTCTCTTTGAGGAGTTGAACATCAAACCCATCGACCACAATATATATGAAGTCATCGACGTATCGACCACAAGCAAGACGATTCGCAAGCAAATCGAGGCAAAAAACCTCTTTGATTGAGCACTTTTCGAGAAAGTACGACAAAAGTACGACATTTTTTGAAAAAAAGTTGAAAAAAGTTAAAAAAAATTCAAAAAAACACTTGAAAAAAATAAAAAAACATTGTATTATATTATATAGAGTGTAAATTTGTGCCCTGATATAGGGTAACAATGCCAAAAATAATGATTTGTAAAAAGTTCGGAGGAAGAAAACCATGACATTTGAACATGATGATAGCCTGGAATGTGGCGTCAATATTAAGGTTATCGGCGTAGGCGGCGGCGGAAACAACGCAGTCAATCGTATGATCGTAACCAACATTCGTGGCGTAGAGTTCGTATCCGTCAACACCGACCGTCAAGCTCTTCGCAAATCCGAGGCTCCCAGTCAGCTCGTCATTGGTGAAAAGATTACCAAGGGCTTTGGCGCGGGTGCTAACCCCCAAATCGGTGCACGTGCAGCCGAGGAGTCCATTGACGATATTCGTGCAATTCTTGAGGGTACCGATATGGTATTCATTACCGCAGGTATGGGCGGCGGAACCGGAACCGGTGCTGCTCCTGTTGTTGCGCGCGCTGCAAGAGAAATGGATATTCTCACTGTCGGTATCGTAACCAAGCCTTTCGCATTCGAGGGCAAAAAGAGATATGAGCAAGCTGAAGCAGGTATTGCAGAGCTCGCACAATACGTTGACTCTCTCATCGTAATCCCCAATGAAAGACTGAAGCAGGTTTCCAATAACAAGCTCACCCTTTCCAATGCTTTCGGTATTGCCGATGACGTTCTCCGTCGTGGCGTACAAAGCATCTCGGGTCTTATCAACATCCCCAGCTTTATCAACCTCGACTTTGCCGACGTTACCAGCGTTATGGCAAACGCAGGCTACGCACACATGGGCGTAGGCTCTGCTACCGGCAAGGATAAGGCAGAGGAAGCTGCAAAGGAAGCTATCTCCAGCCCGCTGCTTGAAACATCCATCAAGGGTGCAAAGGGAATCCTTATCAGCATTTCCGTATCTCCCGACGTTGGTCTCGAAGAAGTTGACCTCGCATCCACCCTCATTTCTCAAGAAGCAAGCCCCGATGCAAACATCATTTGGGGTGTTGGCTTTGATGAAGAGCTCGAGGACGAGATGAGAATCACCATCGTTGCAACCGGTTTCGAGAAGAAGCCCGAGGATGCAAACCGCAACATCAGCAACCTCAGACCCAACGAGAACTCTCCTTACAGAAGTGCGAAGCCTGCTCCCGCGCAAGCTCCCGCTCCTGCAGAGAAGCCCGCTGAAGCAAAGCCCGCACAGCCCGTAGTAAAGAAAGTTGTTAAGCCCGTAAAGCCTGCTCCCAAGGTAGAGGATGACGACGATTTTGACGGTCTGTTCGATATGCTTAAGAAGAGATAATTGAATTAGAACATAAAAAATCAGGAGAACCGTGATGGTTCTCCTGCTTTTTGCGTAAAGGGAAGGGCTATCGGATGAGAGCCCTCAGCTTGCTGACAAAGTATCTCTCAAAAAAATCATTCGTCAAAATAGCTAAAGGGCACTAATTTTGAGCCTCCCCTGTGCAAGGGGAGGTGGCATTTTTGTAAGAAAATGACGAAGGGGTTGGCTCTATCCAGAAAATAGTTAGAACCAACCCCTCAGTCACGGCAAGCCGCGACAGCTCCCCTTGCACAGGGGAGCCTTTCGTTTGTGCAAATTGCTGGTTAAAAATTTTTAAGATGGGTTCGTCAGTAGCCTGGGCTATCGAATGATAGCCCTTGTTGTTTTTATTCGTTTAAGTCA
>JAZQKM010000119.1:0-14394 GCA_045542155.1 Eubacteriales bacterium | reverse complement strand
CACACGGGCGGATGTATTCTTCGAGCTCTTCTACGCTCGCCTTGGCAATCGCCTCGGGCGTTGGATAAGCTGCAAAAAGCTCGCGGCAAACGAGATTGACGCGTGCATCGGTGCATTGTGCCGAAAGTCTGCCCATAATGAGCAGCTTCCAAGGCTCTCCGCCCCATTCGAACGCGCAGAGCGCCTCGGGATATATCTCTTTGAGTGCTTCGACGATGAGTGCCAAGCGCTCCTTTTTTTGATTTTGTGTCATACGCACCCCCTGTGGGATTTTGTCGTGTTTATTATAGCATATCGAATCAGCGTTTGTCAAGGTTTATTGTTCTCAAAAACGACACTCGTAGGGGCGATTCAAGAATCGCCCGTTCTCGTTCTCTTGTGTTTTAAGGCGGGCGATTCGTGAATCGCCCCTACAATATTTTCAAAAATTGACGCCTTTCTATTTACTATTCCATTTTTTTGTGATATAATGGAGAAAACGGACGAAAACAAAGCAAAGGAGAACGCTTGTGACAAGCAGAATTATCACAGACATCTCAAATTACATATTTATAAGTGATACGCCTGCGGTGGCGGACGTCATCTTTTTGCCGGGTGGTATGCACCCCCAACAACCCGAATATGCCGCGCGGCTCTACCTCGAGGGGTATGCCAAATGGATCATTCCATCGGGTGCGATGGGTGTAAAATGGGACGTTTGGCCCGGTGTTGCCGACAAAGCCGACATCTATAC
Source organism: Eubacteriales bacterium (assembly GCA_045542155.1). Lineage (GTDB taxonomy): Bacteria > Bacillota > Clostridia > Oscillospirales > CAG-272 > UMGS1865. The sequence continues at coordinate 13,661 of JAZQKM010000119.1, read as the reverse complement.
AGGTAATTATCGCTCGGAATGTGAATTTTTCATTGACGTGCTGACCAAAAACGGCGTGCCGAAGGATGCGATCATCCCCGAGGATAAAGCACGCCACACGCGCGACAACGCGTTTCTTTCCAAAGAAGCTATCGATAAGCGAGGCATTCAAATTAAGACCGCTCTTATTGTTTGCAAGGAGTTCCACGCGCGCCGCTGCTTGATGCTCTATCAAATGGCGTTCCCCAACGTCAAATTCAAGGTCTGCCCCGTAAATTGCTCGAACATTACCAAAGAAAATTGGTTCCGGAGCGAGCGCGGCATCAACCGCGTAATGGGTGAGCTGGAACGTTGCGGCAACCAATTTGTTGGCGACGTAAAAGACTATTTGCTCTCCCCTACTGTAATTATCTAAATTGTCTATTCCTCTCAATCCGAACATAAAGGAGAATGAATGAAAATGAAAAACTACAAAACATTTGGCGTGATGATCGATATGTCGCGCAACGCGGTTATGAGCCTTGATGGTCTTCGCCGCTTCTTCCCTCTGCTCAAAAAAATGGGATACAACTGCGTGTTCCTTTACACCGAGGACACCTACGAGGTGGACGGCGAGCCCTACTTTGGCTATATGAGAGGTCGCTACTCAAAGGCTGAACTCAAAGAAATCGACGATCTCGGTGCCTCGATGGGCATTGAGGTCATTCCCTGTATTCAAACCTTGGCGCACCTGACCGCCGCTGTTCGTTGGGGCAAGTTCCCCATCGATTTTGGCGACGTACTACTCACCGATGACGAGCGCTCCTATGAGTTTATTGACCATATGTTTGCCTCTCTTTCCCAATGCTTCCGTACCAAACGCATCCACATCGGCATGGATGAGGCGTTCAATCTCGGCCGCGGAAAGCACCTTGACATTCACGGCTATGAGCCCGTCAATACCATCATCAAGCGTCACCTTGCCCGCGTTTGCGACATCGCAAAAAAATACGACTATGAGGTTATGATTTGGTCGGATATGTTCTTCCGTTCTTGGAACAACGGTAAATACTATATTCCCAAGTGCGAAATGCCCAAAGAGGTCGTTGAAGCATTCCCACCCGAGGTCATTCCTGTTTTTTGGGACTATTGGACTACGAAACAACAAGGGTATAGCGATATGTTTGACAACCACAGACAGCTCTCCAAAAACACTTGGTTTGCAGGTGGCGCGTGGAGCTGGATTGGTATGATACCGAGCAATCGCTACACACTCAAATCGATGCTTCCCGCTCTTGACGCTTGCCGCGAAAAGAAGATCAAAAACGTTTTCTTTACTATGTGGGGTGACAACGGCGGTGAGTGCTCACACTTCTCACAGCTTCCCTCTCTCTTCTATCTCTCGGAGTATGCCAAGGGCAACACCGACGAGGAGTTGATCAAAGCGAAATTCAAGAAGATGTTTGGCATCGATTACGACGAATTTATGGAAATCGATATGCCAAACCACATCGTGGAATACACGAGCTACCCCAAAAATCCTGCAAAATATATGCTGCTTTCCGACTACTTCAACGACTTCCTCGATTACAGCGTCACGCTCGGTGCAGGTGCAAAATTTGGAGAGATTTCTAAAAAGCTCTCTGCTACCGCAAAGAAAACGCGCAAATACGGCTACGTTTTCGATGCCGCCGCAAAGCTTTGCGACGTGCTTGAAATCAAATACGAGCTTGGTCTGCGTACCCGCCGTGCCTACGAGGCAGGCGATAAGGACGCTCTGCGTGAAATGGCACAAAAGGATTATCCCGAGGTCATCAAGCGCCTTGGCATCTTTGTAAAAGCCTTTGAAAAGCAATGGATGACAGATAACAAGCCCCACGGCTTTGAGGTGCAAGACCGTCGCATCGGCGGTGTCATCCGCCGTACCGATGCCTGCCGCGCGCGCATTCTCGATTACGTAAACGGCAAAATCGACCGCATTGAAGAACTCGAAGAGGAGCTTTTGCCCTTTGGCGGTTTTGATGCCGGCGTGAGCCTTTCCTTCAATTATTCGCGCCACGCCGCTATGGTAAATTTAGATTGATAATTGAAATAATAGAAATACCCGAGCGCGGTTTTCACCGCGCTCGGGTATTTTGTTGGTCGTTTGTTTACATAAATTCGTTAGCCACTTTTTTCTTTTGGCATCGTAGGCGCAAAAGAAAAAAGTTATCAAAAAAAGAAAAACGCCGAGATTGATTTCGCGTGTTGCGACACGCGACAAAGGCTCCGCGCCCTTGACAGCGCCACCTTTTGAAAAAGGTGGACGAAAACTTTCTCACATGGGTGAGCAAAAATTCTTAACTTTTTGGTTTCCCTTTTGCAATCAGGCAAGCAATATAGCCGAACACAAGAGCCGCCGCAATTCCGCCTGCCGATGCGCGCAGTCCGCCTGTCAAGGCGCCCAAAAGTCCTTCCTCCCCTACTGCTTCTCTCACACCTTTGGCAATCAAGTATCCAAAGCCTGTCAAGGGTACAGTCGCACCTGCGCCTGCGAAATCAACGATGGGTTCATAAATTCCTATACCGCCAAGAATAACGCCTGCCACAACGTAAATAACCAAAATGCGCGCGGGAGTGAGCTTGGTGCGGTCAATGAGAATTTGCGCAATCACGCACAAAATGCCGCCCACCAAAAAGGCACGCAAGTATGTCAACAGCAAATCCATTTACTCCTCTCCCCCTTGCAAATGTTCTATTTCGAGCAGATGCGCTACTGCGAGGACCTTCTCCCCCTGCTTGAGGCTATCGGGGCTCATCATCGCTCCCGTTGCCATAAAAAGAATACGGGAAAGCTCTCCTCTCTTTATTCTCGGTAGAATATCGGCGGAAAGTACCCCCGCCGAGCATCCGCAACCCGAGCCGCCGCCGTGAACATCCTGTCCCTCTCTATCATAAATCATACGTCCGCAATCGTTGTAGACAGTATCGATATCATATCCTTCCGCCTTCATCAAGGCACAAAGAATGTCGCCCCCCTCAAAACCAAGGTCGCCCGTTACAATGAGATCGTAATCCGAGGGGCTTGTCTCGGTTTCTCTGAAAAAACGGCAAAGTGTATCAAGAGCAGCAGGTGCCATTGCAGCCCCCATATTGGCGGCATCTGCCACGCCGCTATCCTGCACACGACCGATTAAGCATCTTCGAACGACTGCTCTGCCCTCGTTCGAGAATTCTTTTTTATTGATGCCGCGCACAAGAAATGCTCCCGAACCCGTCACCGTCCACTGCGCGGTTGGCGCCCTTTGAGCGCCGTACTCCAAAGGAGTACGATATTGCCTCTCGGCAGAACAATAATGCGAAGAGGTTACCGCCGCGGCGATTTTGCACATTCCGTGGCTGACCATCAAAGAAGAAAGCAAAAGACTTTCGGCACAGGTTGAGCAAGCACCGTAAAGCCCGATATAAGGAATGCCAAACCCCTGCAAGCCGTATGCCGAACCGACACATTGGTTGAGCAAATCCCCCGCAAAAAGCGCACCGACTTGCTCGGGATGCACACCCGATTTGGCAAGCGCTGTGTTGAGGGCAAGACGTTGCATTTCGCTCTCGGCCTTTTCCCAAGTTTTCATTCCAAAGCGGTCGCAAGAGTCGCGCAAATCGAATAATTCGCCAAGTGGTCCATTAGATTCTTTGCCACCGACAACGCTCGCAGAGGAAAAAATTTCCGCCTTTGTTTCTATTATGTCACGTCTCATAAACCGTCACCTCCAGGGCAATTATTTTGTGCGGATTTTGCCCTGTTATACCAAAGGGTGCGAAAGGACGAAAAAAGAGGCAAAAAGACAAAAATTATTTTTATTTTTTGAAAAAATAAAGAAAAATTCATTGACAAGAATATTATTATATGTTATACTTATACTTGGATATTTAGCGGAGCGCAAGCTCCCATTCGATAGAAAGACTACTACCAACAGAAAGGACACAACGAGAAAATGATGAAAAAAAGAATGATTGCCCTGCTTTTGGCAGGATTGATGACCACCGCTACTCTCGCTTCTTGCCGTGCGCAAAACAACAATAATAATCCCAACGGAACCGAGCCCAACCAAGGCAGTTCGAGCCAAATCACCACAAACCAACCCGATGATCCCTATCCTCCTTCCACGGTTACGTGGACAGAGGAAACTCAAGATATCTATACCTTTAAGGATGCCACCCTGCGCAAAGAGGCAAACAACACAAGTGCCAGCCTCGGTTCCATTCCCAAGGAGGTCAAACTGACCAGCACAAAGCATAACAACAGCTGGTACTACGTAGAGTACGAGGGTCAACAAGGCTATATCCTCAAATCCAGCGCTACCACCATCAACTTCTTGCCCACAGGATTCGTAACGATCGAGGGCGGCTCCAAGGTAATGTACGCCAACGAAAAAAACGTTAACGTTCGCCCCTACCCTGTTGTAAACGATACGATTGCCAAAGCGGTTGGCTCCTATAACCTCAACGATGAGGTTACAGTTGTTGCCCAAAACGAAGGATGGTATCAAATCAAGTACGTAAAGAGCGGCACAGAATACGATTGTTACGTTTCGAAGGATTGTCTCTCGAACGAAAAAGTAGTCGATCCCGATGATGACTCCATCTACGAAAATCTGTTTACCGAAGTAAACGGTGAAGAAGGCGTTGAAAAATATGTACGTGTCGACGGTAACGTTAATCTCCGCAAATCCCCCAATACAAAAGCCTCCATCATTATGAGCTTTTCCGATGGTGTAAAGGTTACTGTTCTTAAAACCGGAACCGTTGAAGATATGGCTTGGAGCTACATTGTGGTAAAGGTTGAATCTGACAAGGCAGGCGTGCCGAGCACATACAAGTACGGTTACATCAGCTCCGCTTATCTGTCCGACACAAGCGGAGAGATGAATCTTGACGAATTTATTGAGTACCATGGATTCAACAAGATTGACGGTGGTATGATGTATTACGTTTTGAAGGGAGCAAGCATTAACATTCGCAGCACTCCTTACTTCCCCGACACTGAAGCAGGCGAAGCGAACAACCTCATTATCGATATTGAGTCCGGCACAACCCCCGAAAGCATTAAGTCTCTTAAGGTTGTTGCAACCGGTGAAGTTGATGGAATTGCATGGTTTATGGCAGAGTACACTAAGAAGGAAGGCGACAAGGAAACCGTTATCCGCTGCTTTGTTGGCGGCAAGGCTTTGGATTCTTTGACCACCGACAAGAACGGTGAGCGCGTTGTTACCATTCAAGATTTGGCAAACAAATATCCCAAGTTGACCATTCTCGAAACCCCCGAAACCAAGGTTGCTACAAGTGCAGCGAACTGCTACGGCACCGACGACACTACCGGCACCGTGCTTGACACGATTGCAGCAGGTGCTGAAGTTACCGTTGTAGCAGCAGAAACCGGTTCGCGTGCTACTTGGTACGTTATCCAAACCGAAGAAGGCAAGCTCCTCTTTGTAGGTATCGAATTCTTTGACTGATAACAACACACAAAAGGCACTCGCGATGCGAGTGCCTTTCTTTTATTCTAAAACAGTGTATTACGGACGAGCAATCATATAGAAGCACCCCAACGCATAAAATGCGTTGGGGTGCTGTTTGTTGGTTTTGGAAAAGAATTATTTCCCCTCGTCGTAAGCGGGATACATATAACATTCCCCCGTTTCGACATGGATGTAAAGATGCTTGAGATTGGATATGTAATAGGGCTCTGCACCATTTTGATAGCCTTCGTGAGAATAACACTCGCTTTGCCAAACAACGTGATAGTACATTCCGCCATAGTCATATTCCGGCTTGCCTGCCACGATAATACGCCTAACGTAGGTGCTTCCTGCCGCAGAATCAACGTATCCATCATATGTGTTCCAATATGCACCTGCAATCTCTTTTGCCTCTTGTGGGCTTACGCCGATTTCTATGATTTCGCCTGTTTTTGCGTGAATCAAAAGATAGCGTTGAATTTTGACTGCGTGCGGTATTCCGATATCACAATCCAAACAACTGCAATTCGTGGGAGAAATATCTTTTTGCCAAGTAACAAGATAATAGCCGTGCTCATCCGGCGTTGAAGATACCAAAATGCGATTGACCATAGTCATATAACCAAACTCTTCACGCAATCCATCGTAAACGTCCCACTTACAATATCCGGGCACACTTTCCTTGATTTCCTGAGCAGTTATATCAACCTCTCTCCACCACGCCGGTAAAGGATAATAAACTCCGCCACTCGCAATCAGTTTTTCTTTATCTGTCAGCGAGCGCGCACTCACCGTACCCGTAATATAATCATAGGTCAAAAGAAGCGGTTCCCCATAATAAATGATGCAATCAAGGGTTCTGGCTTGGTCATTGTCAAAATTGCCAAACGAGCATTTCAATCCACCGCGCTTGGAAAGCGGGGTACTACTGTTGGGCGGTATGTAATCCTTTAAGAACAAATATTCGCCGGTTTCGGTAAAGTAAACTGACACTTCACCATCAATGACAGGCTGATAAACGGCACGCAAAAGTCTTGTGCTTGAAAACAGTATTCTGTCAAGGGGAAGCCACACCGTGTTATAGGTGCCGTATTCCCTCTCCAATGCGTAATATCCCGCCGAGGAAATACTTACTTTTTTTCCATTGCTTTCTACGTAATAACCGAAATTCGAGAACAAAAGGTCATCTACACCATATTCCGCAAGCTTATTAAGCCTGTTCCCACCGCGGGCAATCTCATAAACCCGTTTTGAATAGGAATCACCGCTCCCCTTCTCAGTAACGTGTAAAAGCCCCTGATCATCCACCTCGCAAACATTGCGCGGGGTATAATTGCCAAGCAAAACGGGCTTATCATCAACCTTGGAGAAAATTGCCAGCACATCCTGCGCCAATGCCAAAAGAATCAATTCCTCAATGCCGTCACCGTTTAAATCGGTTTGCGTATAGGTAAAACAACGGAGTCTGTTCACTGTCGCGTCTCGCGCGTCTTTGTCATCACCGTAATAATATAGGTAGGAGGACATCAAAATGGTTTCGAACCACTCAACCTGCTTCACATTTGAAAAGCCCAATGTGCGCGCAATCGTCTCGGTGGGAACATCTATCAAATCAAACCGTTCAATCGCCAAACGGTAAATATCAAGAATTTCCTCATAAGAACCAAAGACGTTTGCTTCGGGTTCGGGTATTGGGAGAGGATAGCCTTCTAATTGCGGTGGTGTCAATTCTTTAGGCGGCTCGGAAGTCGTCGTTCCCTGCGGTTCGGTTGTTGTTCCCTGCAACTCGGGAGTTGTCGTTTCTTGCAACTTGGAAGTTGTTTCACTTGGCGTTGTTTCAATGGGCATTGTGGGCTCGAGCGATGCAAGCATCGGAAGTATTTTCTCATATATATTGCACGAGCACAGAGAAAATACAGTTATAAAACAAAGCAGAAACGCGATATATTTTTTCATTTTGTCCTCCTAATCTTTCGTTATTTGGTTAAAAGCTTGCCTTGCGGCGTGCAACTGCCTGTGTGCGGAAAACGGCGGGAGAGAGACCTAACTGCTCCTCGAATTTGCGGCTGAAGTGCTGAACTGTTTTAAAGCCGCAACGCTTGGCAATCTCCTTAACGGGGAGATTGGTAAACTCCAATAGTTTTTTGGCAACTGTCAAACGATGGTGCCATAAGTATGCCACGGGCGTGATGCCAAGCTCGTGCTTGAAAAGTGCCGTTAGCGTGGAGTGGTTGATGGAACAAGAACGCACGATATCCTGCAAGGTGATAGGCTCGTGATAATGATTTTCGATAAAGGTAACCGCTTGCTTAAGGAATGCATTGTCGAACTCGTCCACCTCTTCGGTAACCTCAACGTATCTGCCGCCCATAAAGCAATAAATGCGCTCCAAAAGCAGCATAATTTCGATAAAGTAAGAACGACTGCGGCAAGACCAATACCAATCCGACTGCTCGTCCAACTCCTCTGCAAGCTTGGAAAAGAGAAACCGCATAGTAGCCTGATAATCATCCAACATAGGAAGTATGGGACGACGGTCGGCAACAAAGGGGCTGAGCAAGAAGAGATCGTGGATGGTAGCCAGCTCCTCATATCCGCTGGAACGCACACGCTCAAAGGTCATATTGACGTTGAGAAACGTAGGGTGAAAATAAACCGTATCACAACACAAATTGCGCTTGCGTATCAAGCGCAGATCCTTTCTTTCATCAAAGCAAAGCAGGCAAGGACCCATAGCATCTATAACCTCTTCGCCGCACTGAAGTCGTACGCTTCCCTCGTGAACAATCAGCAGCAAAAAGCAATTATCTTTTATTTGTAAATCCCGCAAGGGATCGTTTTCTACACATCGAATGGGAATGGTTCTACCAATGTTGTATTTGAGATCGACTGTTTTTGCTTCCATTGCTTGCCTCCTATTCACAAATTATCAAATACAGTTTTATTATAGCACAGTATTTCTCTCTATTCAAGTAGGATTTTGTCGGAATTTAACGCAAGATGTTTCTTTTTTATGCACAGATAAATCCTTTGGTATAATACGACAAAAAAGAGGAAAAATCCTCGTTTTTACCCTTGTGCAGATAGGGGCAAATGCCCAAATTCGGGGGAAACTATTGACAAATTTCGACTTTTCCTGTATAATGTATGAAACACCAAAAAACGAAAGGGTCCATTTATGGGTAACATTATCATTAAGGAAGTAGTAACACAGCGTGACAGACGTCGCTTTGTGAACTTTCCCAACAAGCTCTATAAAAATGAGCCGAACTACGTCCCCGGTTTTTTTGACGATGACGTAGACGATTGGAATCCTTCCAAAAATCCCGCATTTGAATACTGCGAAGCAAAGTGCTTCCTCGCCTATGAGGACGGCAAAATCGTTGGCCGCATCGGTGCAATTCTGAGCCACCGTGCAAACGAAAAATGGAATCAAAATCAAATGCGTTTTTCTCAAGTAGACTTTATCGATGACGCTCGCGTTTCCAAAGCACTGTTTGATACCGTAGAAGCTTGGGCACGCGAAAAAGGATGTGCACAGGTACACGGTCCACTCGGCTTTTGTGACCTCGACCGCGAGGGTATGCTGATTGAAGGCTTTGACCGCCAAAGTATGTTCATTACCTATTATAATGCTCCCTACTATAAAGAGCATTTGGAGCGCCTCGGCTACGGCAAATCTGCCGACTGGATTGAGTACCGCATCAACGTTCCCGCGCCCGACTCGCGCGAGGCACAAATGATTGCGCGTGTAGCCGCTCGCAATGAACGCCAAGGCAAATATCACATCGCATCGCTCAAGCACCGCCGCGACTATAAGCCCTACGTCAAGCAAGTATTTAGGCTTGTAAACGAAGCATACGCTCCTCTCTATGGAACGGTAGACTTGACCGACCGTCAAATCGAAAAATACGCCAACAAATTCATCCCGCTCGTCAACCCCGACTACGCTTGCTTTGTGGTAGACGAGAACGAAGAAATGGTAGCATTCGGCGTAACCGTTCCCTCGCTTTCAAGTGCTTTGGCAAAATGTCAAGGCAAGCTCTTCCCTTGGGGATGGGCACCCGTTCTCTATTCGCTAAACCACAACGACACGGTTGACCTTTTGCTCATTGCCATCAAGCCCGAGCTGCAAGGCAGCCTTTTGATTGCAACTATCTTTAACCACTTTGTCAACTCCACGGCAAAGAACCATATTCTCTATGCCGAAACAGGCCCTCAGCTTGAAACCAATACAAAAATTCAAGCACAGTGGAAATTCTTTGAAAAAGAACAGCACAAACGCCGCCGTTGCTTTATCAAAGACCTTACATCATAATAAACGGAAAACTGCCGCCCAACATCACGCAGGGCGGCAGTTTTGGTTAGTTTCTGTGTTTTCCTTATCATTTAGGTTGGTAGAAATAAATCTCATCTCTTTGGAGAGGGAACGTTTTGATTTTGTACGTTTCACCGTCTCTCGCGACGAAGAAATCACCGTAGTTTGTGCGCTCTATGCTCACGTATTCTTCTTTTCCCCACTTATCCAATCTTAACCATTGGTCAACGACAAGCGAGTGATAAATAGCTACCGTGTTAAGAGGTTTTTCCCTTAATTTTTGGAGTATTCTCTCTTTTTGATTGATATCGGGTTTCCAACTAAGTGGGTCATAGGAGCTCTCGCTCTTACTTGAGGAATACGAATTGCTTGACGAATACGAACTGCTTGAGGAAAAAGAATTAGACCCCAAAGGGGATTTAGACCCGGAACGAAGCCATTCGGCAAATTCTTTTCCAAACTTCTTGCAATCTAAGTGTTCTTGTGCAGCTCCCTCCAACGTCCGCGCATGCCATAAATGCGAAGCTATATCCTCAAGCGCCGGGCAATAGACTACTTCGGAAGCATCTTCCATTTCTGCAATTGTTGTCTTTATTTCCTTTAGTATATCGGCAAACGATGCCTCAATAATATTGGGGTTGTGTTCTTCAAGCTGTTCGAGTATTTTCTTTTTTTGGCTTTCCGAACGCATTTTGAAAATGGGAGAATAGAAGATGAAAAGGACAGCTATTATAAGCCCTTTCGCAATAACATCCCAAAGATGCAAGCTGCCAATGTAGATACACGCACCTAACGCGATAGGTATAATCCCCGCAATAGCCGCAACAACCACTTGGCCAATGTCAACTGATGGATTCATAACCCCTGCCATATATAAAATCAGGAATGGTATCAACAAAAAGAGGAACGATTTCAGCGCTACCAACAAAGCCATGCCAAGCAACTCACGCGACTCAAGATCGATGATATAATAATCGCGGTTGTATTTAGGGCGTGCACTAAACGAGTAAAATATTTCATAATACTCTTTTTCCACTTTTAGCACATTCCTTTTATAATTGGCTAAAAGTTTAATCGCATAGGCAAAATTCTTATCTTTAGATGCAAGACAATGCCATTTATAGATGAATTTTGCGTCGTCAAGATCGGTTTCTCCAACATACGTGCATAGGTCTTCCAGCTCTTGAGCATAAGGCTTAGGATTGTCCAAAAAATTCTTGACAGCCTCTAACTGCGTCTTAAAGGAATCGGCATTAACACCCATTTTTTTGCGGAGAATTTCCCCAAGTTTATTCCAATTACCAATTCTGTCTTTATCCTTTGATAATCTCGCAATGAGGTCGCTGATGTGTTGATATTCTTCCTTAAAAGCACTCCCTTTAAAAGACTCTCCATCTTGCAGCGCTTGTTTCATCTTTTGGGCAAGATTTCGCAAATTAGAACGGTGTTTTTCAAAATCTTTCATTTCTTATTATCCTTTCAAAAGCAAGCTTTGAGAATTTCCAAAATTTCAGCGTGGGTGACCTTGTGGTATCCGCCGCCCTCTTCAACAGAGTTGGCAATGAGGGGGAGCATTTCCTCGGTAGCACCAAGCTCGCGCAGGGTCTTGGGCATGCCCATCTCTTCCATAAAGGCTTCCATTGCGTCAATTCCCGCAAGGGCGATTTCCCCGTCGGTCTTGCCTGCGGCATCGACTTCCCAAACGTTCTTGGCGAAGCGCACGAACTGATGGAGTCCGTAGCGGTAGATATAGCGGTAATACGGCAGCGAAATGACCGCCAATCCAAGACCGTGCGGGCAGTCGGTGTACGCGCCGAGCTGATGCTCGATGCCGTGCACTTCCCAGTCCTGCGTTTTGGAAAGCCCCGTGATGCGATTGAGCGCCACGGTAGAGCCCCACATGATGTTGCTGCGCGCCTCGTAGTTTTGGGGATCTTTATTGGCAATCTTGGCGTTGTGAATAACAGAACGCAAAAGTGCCTCGATCAAATAATCCGAAACGTTATCATCATCACCCGAGAAATATTGCTCGCACAAATGCGAAATGATGTCAAAAATACCGCTGACCATTTGAATATGCGGAACACTGTAAGTAAACTCGGGATTGAGAATAGAAAACTTGGGGTATACCTCGGGTGGGAATACTCTTCCCTCTTTAATCATCACGTCCTCGTTGGTAATCACCGAGCCGCCGTTCATTTCGGAGCCTGTTCCAACCATTGTCAAAATCGAAGCAACAGGAACAACACGACTATCCAAGGGAGCGAAGTCCACCCAATATTTTTGCCACGGGTCACCCTCGGTATATGCAGACACAGAGATCGCCTTTGCACAGTCAACAACCGAACCGCCGCCTACGGCGAGAATGAGGTCAACGTTGTTCTCGCGCACGAGACGTGCGCCCTCAAGAACTTGAGAATACGAGGGATTGGGCTTGATACCGCCGCACTCGATGATGTTCTTTCCACACGCGGTAAGAACTTTGATAACCTCGTCATAGAGTCCTATCCGTTTGATGGCACCCTTGCCATACAAAAGCATTACGTTTTTGCCGTAAGCCGCGAGCTCCTCGGGGAGCTTTTGCATTGCATCCTTACCAAAATGGATGCGCGTGGGGTTATGGAAGGTAAAATCGTATTTCATTTGCGTGTCTCCTTTTCTTCTTATTTGGTCAAGCCGTAGCCGCCCGCGTATTTACTAACATCGGACGCCACAACAAATACACGGTTATTGCACAGTTTACGAATTTCACGCAATACGCGTTTCATCTCGCGACGCGAAAGAACGATAAGAATCATATTCATTCTGTCGGTAGAGCCACGACCGCTGAATATAGTATATCCCCTCTTGTTTTTGCGCAAATAATCGATGATAAGCCTAGTGTTCTCGTCATTGGCGATGAGCTGTAGGTTGGATGTACCCAGCGCGATTTTGCCTTCGATGGTGGAACCCAAGAAAAGTCCCGTGGCGTAACCCACGCAATAAAAGAGCAGGAGCGCCAAATTATCACCAAGCGTTGAGATGATGGTGGAAATAACAAGTCCCCAAATCATACACTCCACAAAGCCGAGCATAGCCGCCTTGAGCCTCTGCCCCTTGACCATCATACAGGTTTTGAGTGATTGAATGGTAATTTCAACTATTTTTGCCACGCACACGATCAAGCACACGACAATGGGATGTAGGGATGCTAAAAATTCGGACATTTGTGGTCTCCTTTAAACTGGATTTTCTATATTTATTTTAGCATAAAAAAACGGAGAAGTCAAGGAAAAAAGCATGCTAAAAATGGGGCTCTGAACCCAAACGTGCGTATAATGCAGTATTATTCCTTATACACAGTGCGCACGTTATAATAAAAAACGCGATGCGCTGGGACGGTAATATGGGGCTCTGAACCCAAACGCGCGTATTATACAGCTTAATGCGTAACACACGAGGCGCGCGTTATAGCGAAAAACGCTTTGCGTTTTTTGCTTGGGTTCAGCTACGAGCACACGCGCATAAAAAGCAAAAGCTTCCCCGCTATTGCGGAGAAGCTTTTGCTTTTTATGGGGTGAGATATGGGGCTCGAACCCACGACCTTCAGGGCCACAACCTGACGCGCTAGCCAACTGCGCCAATCCCACCATATTAAATTGTGGCGTGCCTTGAGGGATTCGAACCCCCGACCTACTGCTTAGAAGGCAGTTGCTCTATCCGGCTGAGCTAAAGGCACATCACCGGTGCCTTTTCGGTCACCTTTTTGGAGCGAGTGATGGGAATCGAACCCACGCGGCCAGCTTGGAAGGCTGGAATTCTACCATTGAACTACACTCGCAAAGATGTGGTCTCACACGTACTTGAATATTATATCACACGTCCTCTTTTTTGTCAATACCTTTTTG
>JAZQKM010000118.1:0-6635 GCA_045542155.1 Eubacteriales bacterium | reverse complement strand
GACAGATTCCTCATCAATTACGTCGTAAATCATATCGCGTTGCGATACGTTAAAGGCGATAACGCCAATGGTCTCGTTGTTCTGTCTTGTTGCAAAGAACTCTTTAATGAGTTCAACTACGCGCTCTGCCTCTTTGCGGTTTGCACGGCCTTGCCATACGGCATCGGTAACTTGGTGAACCTCAATGGGGGGCTTTTCGGGCTTATCGGTGTTGGGAGCAACAAAAAGTCTTCCTTTATAGAATGCATAGTTCGAGAAGTCGATGAGCTCCTCATACTTGGAACGGTAGTGCGTGTTGAGAAGCACGTCGGGGTAGCGGAAGCGAGCCAAGTCGAGAAGGCTTTCTTCTTCGAGAGCAGCCGAAATTTCTGCATCCTCGTCAAGCATATCTTCCATTTCAAAGCGTCCGTCGCCAAGGCTGGAGGGGCGGAGCTGCTTGTGGTCGCCCGCAATAACAACCTTCTTGGCACGTGCGATCGAGGGGATACTTCTCTCAACGTAAAGCTGGGAAGCCTCGTCGAAGATAACCAAGTCGAACAAGTCGTTCTGTTGGGGCAGGACCTCGGATACTGCATCGGGAGTCATCAACCAAATCTTGAGAGCCTTGAAAATTTCAAAGTCGAACTTTTGAACAAACTTGGTTACGCTGCTGCGTCTGCGGCTCTCAATCGCGCGGCTGATCTCGCCCTTGCGCTTGGAGGTGGGGATATACTTGATATCATCCGCGAGCAGTTTGGTGATGCGCTGACGGGAGAGCTCTTGCTTGATTTTGATATTGTTCTCCATAGTGGAGATGATTTTTTCAAAGGAATCAACCTTGGGGATAAGCGTGCGGTTTTCGCTTTCGAACTTTTGAATGTACTCAAACAGAATGGTGTTGTAGAGCTCATCGTTCCACTCGGTAACCGTACCGCCGCAAATCTTGTGGATCTTGCGCAGAGCCGCAAGGTAGAGGTTTTCGTTAGCGGTCAAGCTCATAACAACGGGTTTGAGGTTTGCGTAGCCCGCAGTGAATTCTTTAAGACTTTGCTTTACTGCCTCGGGTTGTTCCATCATCAGGCGAACGGTATATGCGCCGCCCGCTTTTTGGAAGTATGCCTTTGTCAGGCTTTGAATTTCCTTAGTGAGGCGTCCCTTAGAGGTTTGACGCTTGATAAAGGATTGGTTTCTCCATTCGTCAACCTTCAAAATCATCTCGTCGATTGCATCGGTAAAGAGGATAAGATCGTAGTTGGAGAGGTCGTCCTTCATTTTGAGGAACCAAGGGTAACGCTCAATGGTGAGCTGATAGTGGTCAAGGCTGTTGGTGAGCTGTCCGTTGGCAAACTTTTTGTGAATTGCCGAAATTTCGTCGTAGTTGAGGTGGAGCAATTCGTCGGTGATCACCGTGCGAATGGTCTTATAAGTCTTAATCTGTTCGTGATTTTGCAGATTGATGCGGCGGTTCTCCATATAGAGCTTATAAGGAGCCACACCGAATTCACCCGGCTTGAAGAGTTTGTCGGCAATGATTTCGAGTGTTGCTACGTCGGCATCGATCTCTGCGGAAATGGGGGAGAGGTCGGGGGCTTCAATAGGTGCGTTGGCATCGGTGCTGAGCAACAGGCGCTCAAGCTGACTGTAAAACAAATTTTTGTTGTTTGCGTCGTCCATCATAACCGCATAGCGTGAGAGGGTACCGAGACGCGAGTAAACAACGTCAAGTGCGGTCTTCTTTTCCGAAACCATCAAAACGTTCTTGCCTTGGTTTACAAATTGTGTAATCAGGCTGGTGATGGTTTGCGATTTACCTGTGCCGGGAGGGCCCTCAACAACCAGCTCGTCGGTTGTGTTGAGCGCGTGTAAAACGGTCTCCTGTGCGGAATTGAGTGCATTGATATAAACGAGGGAATCCTCGGGAATGGACTTGTTGGGGTCAAGTGCCTCAATGTCGGGGTTGCTGTCGTCGTGGTCGGAGTAAAAGTCGATTGCACCGTAATCGGAAACAAGGTCGGATACCAAGCGGTTGATAAGACCTTTGTTGAGAATCTGCTCAAAGTCACGTTGAATGGAGTTGGAGTAAGCAGGGAACTTACCTACAACAATGTTGTGTACGAGCTTGAGTGTGCCGCGCGTGTAGTGCGGGAAGGTTTCGCCGGGGTACTCGGTAAACTTTTTGAGTTCGTCGCTGTTGTATTCAATGCGAATGTCGCTTGCAGCGTAGAAATCAAGCAGATTTTGTAAGAAGGTATCGGGATCGATCTCTTCGGGCACGCAATCGGGCATGGGAGAGGTAATGCTGTTAAATTTATAGTGTGCCAAAATCAGCGTGCTGTTGTATACGATATCACGCGTGGGGTCAAGGGCAATCGAAACAGAAGTGGTGTTTCGGTCAAGAACAACCGGGAACAGGCACAAGGGCGCGCGAATACCAAACTCACCGTTCGAAAGGCAACCTTGCACAAAGGGGTAGCCGATATAAAGGTCGTTTTGACCCTTGTCACGCATCTCGCGAGAGCTCTCGCGGATGAGGTTTACAAGATTCTTGTATCTTTCGCGGGCGGGATTGGTACGGGGCAGGTCTTGGTCGGCTGCCTCGGAAATTACCATTGGTTCATTAGCAGAGAAGAGAATATCCAAAGGATTGTAACGGCCGTTTGCATCAAAGAGGTCAACGGCATACTTTGCTGCCAGCTTGGGCAAAAAGAGCATACGGTTGGTCTTGTTGATGTTGATGAGCTTTTTGGAAAGCTCGCGCAACGTTTCCTCAACGTGATCCGAAACCTGTGATGCACCGCCCTCAACCTTACCGCCGTTGATAACGGCGAGGAATTCGGGTGCAAAGTTTTCTACAAAAGCAGGGCCAACACCGCCAATGCTATAAAAGTCCGAGGCCTTTTGAGGCATCAGACGAACCATTTCGCGCAAAGCGTCATCAGGGCAAACGGTAGGCGTTCTGCCTGTTTTTGCCTTTTCGCGTTCTCTAATTTGTTGACGCAAAAGGTAGAGCGCATCAAAGAGTTCAAAGTCACGTTCCATTCTACAATCCTTCCTTTATCCAAGAGTATAAGCTTACAAAAGTCTATTCATTTTAGTATACCATATTTTAATATATTCGTCAAGTTCTTTTCGGCGGATTTTGGAACTTTTTTCAAAAAAATAAATGTAAAAAAAGGGTGAAAAAACGATAGGAAATTCACATTTTTTAAAACAAATCAGAGTTGCAAAAAAAATCTCAAAAAAATCGAAAAAAATTTCAACTTTTTTTCAAAAACCCCTTGTCAAATGCAAAAAAATAGTTTATAATATAAGCAGTGTGGAGCAAAATGGTGGAAAATGTTTCAAAGTGGAGCAATTTCGCCGTTTTGACACTGAGTTTTTTGGAAAGGAGACGCGTTATGTTCGGCGGAGAGTATCGTCATAACAAAGATAACAAGAACAGAGTTTTCATGCCTGCAAAATTGCGTGAGGAGCTCGGTGAGACCTTCGTTATTGCAAAAGGCATTCGTGAGGCGTGTCTCAAGGTTTATTCACTCGCCGGTTGGGAAGAGTACATCGCTCCCCTTAAGGCACAAAACCGTAAGCTTTCCGAAAAGATTTTGCGCTTCTTGCACGCATCTCTCACACAGGTCACGCCCGATTCGCAGGGCAGAGTGGTCATTCCGCAGGAGCTTGTAGAGTATGCGGGAATTGAGCGTAGCATTGTGGTTGTTGGCTGCGGCGACTATGCCGAAATTTGGGCCGAATCCACTTATGATGCGAACAAGGCTCAAATCGACGTATCCGAGCTGATTGGTGAACTCGAGGAGCTTGGACTTTAATAAATAGAAGAGATGTAAGGAGAAGGACAATGGAAGAGCAAATTTCGTTTTCGCATTATTCGGTGTTGCTGAATGAATGTATCGAAGGTCTTGCCATCCGTCCTAACGGCATCTATATCGACGGTACAGCAGGCGGTGCAGGGCATAGCTCTGTTATCGCATCGCACTTGGGTGAGGGCGGAAAGCTCTTGGCGCTTGACCAGGATGCTACGGCAGTTGCGGTAGCCACCGAGCGCCTTTCACGCTTTGGTGAGAGGGCAGAGGTCGTGCACAGCAATTTTTGTGACCTTGCAAAGGTTTGCGAGGAGAGAGGCATTGAGCACATCGACGGTCTGCTTCTTGACCTCGGTGTTTCTTCCTATCAATTAGATACGGCGGAGCGCGGCTTTTCTTACCGTTCCGATGCACCCTTGGATATGCGCATGGATGCCACAAAAACGCTTACTGCTAAAAAAATCGTCAACGAATACTCCGAGGAGGCACTCAAACGCATCCTCTTTGAATACGGCGAAGAACGTTTTTCTTCCCGAATCGTATCGAATATTATCCGCGCTAGGTCAACGGCACCGATTGAGACCACAGGGGAACTGGTCGAAATCATCAAACGCTCCGTTCCTGCGCGCCACGGAGATGGCGGACACCATCCGGCAATGAGAACCTTTCAAGCCTTGCGCATTGAGGTCAACGCAGAGTTGGATGTGATTGCTCCGGCAATCAAGTCCGCCGTATCCCTTTTAAATAAGGGTGGGCGCATCGCCATCATCACCTTCCATTCTCTTGAGGACCGCATTGTTAAGCAAACCTTTGCTTTTTTGGCAGGCGGTTGTACCTGTCCCAAGAACTTTCCGGTTTGCGTATGTGGGAACAAACCCAAGGTGAATATTTTAACCAAGAAACCTATCCTGCCTTCTGTCGAAGAATTGGCAGTCAACTCTCGTTCACACAGCGCAAAGCTTCGCATTGCCGAAAAGCTGTAAGAGCACAATATATAATAGAAGGGAATCGAGCAGAATGAATCGCCAAGAGACACAATTAAATAATGCGTCCCGCGGTCGTATGCTCGAGGTCAGCGCCGCACACGGGGTGCAGACCATTGCCGAACACTTTGAGGCACGCGGTGTTGTTAAGGCAGTTGTTGCACAAAATGCCGAACAGATTGAAAAAGAAATAGAAACAAAAAAAATAGCCCCCACAGCATATCGTCTTTCCGCTATGAGCGATACTGCTATTGACGGCATCTACCGTCACGGCAAAGAGAATATGTCGGGTGCTGATTTGATTCAGTATTTTAATGAGACACGTGCCATCCGCGTAGAAAATGAGGATTTTTCCATTGCTCCTTTGATGGATGAAAGTGTTTTTGCAGGCGAGGCGGAAAAACCTTGCCACACAGTTATAAAACACGAGGGGGGAATGAGCTTCAAAGAAAAGCTTACGGCACTTCCTGCACAAATTAAGCGTTTACCCGCCAACACAGTTCAATTCTTCCGTACGTCGGCACCTGCGTGGTTCGATTTTTCACCCGTCGATACCACGCAATCGTCGCGTCGGTTTCCAATTTCGGCATTTGCCGCTATCGTAGCGGTTGCCGTTTCCTTAATGCTGATTGTGGCAAGCTCGGTTATGATTCATCACGGAGAAAAGCGTGTCAGTCAGCTCACGGTTGAGCTCTCCGAGCTCGCAGGCGAGGTGTCAGATTTGCAATCCGAGCTCGATGTCAAAAATGACCTTTTGCTCATTCGCGACATCGCAACCGACGAATTTGGCATGATTGAGGAAAAATACGTAAAAATGCAGTACCTTTCTATGGGCTCAAGCGATTCCATCGAGGTATTTGAAGAGAAAAAGCAGGAAAAAGTGGGACTTTCGGCTATTTTGAGCGCAATCGGGCTCAATTAAGCACCACTTATCATAATTTTGCACTTCTCTTCATAATATAAAAGGGCATGGGAAAGCGAGGACTACAGCCTCGCTTTTCGTGCAAAAATAATGGGAAAGGAGCGGCAAAATGGAAGAGAAAAAAACCACTGGTGGTATGAAGAGCGAAGGCAATCTTCACCCAAAAACAATCAAGCGTGCAGTTGTATTGTTGGGGATTGCTGTTTTGCTCTTTTCTGCTCTTTTGGTGCGTGTTTTTCTGTTGCAGACCGTAAAATATGAGCACTACCGACAAAAGGTCTTGGAGCAAATCACCACCGAGTCTTCCGTTAATGCCTCTCGCGGCAATATATATGATGCCAACGGTGTTCTGTTGGCAACCAACGTTACTACCTACCGCGTCTTTTTGTCGCCTTCTTCTATCGCGCGCGCGCAAAGCCTACACGACCAAGAGGGAAGCAACATTCGCCTGGATACTCTTATCTCTGAAAATCTTTCGGATATTTTGAACGTTTCTTATGAATTTGTTCTCAAGCAAACCACCTACACAAAATACCTCGACCGCACCATTGCTCGCGAGGTTGACGAAGATACTGCCGACCTTGTTCGCGCATTCATCGATGAATACAATCTCGAGCAAATGATTTATCTCGAGAGCACCTACACACGCCATTATCCCTATGCAGCACTCGCATCTCACGTTCTCGGCTTTACGGGAAGTGACGGCACAGGACTTTACGGTCTCGAATTCCAATACAACAAGATGCTCGCAGGCACAAACGGCCGCTACATTACGGCTCGTGACTCCTCGGGTAACGAAATGCCGTATGCTTTCAAGGAATACATCCCTGCGCAAAACGGTTACAACGTAAACTCCACCATCGACGTTTTCGTGCAATCTGCACTTGAGGAGCAACTCCAAAACGCATACCTTGAGTCGGGCGGACAAAACCGCGC
>JAZQKM010000117.1:0-6872 GCA_045542155.1 Eubacteriales bacterium | reverse complement strand
AAAATGGAAAACGGCGAAAAGAGCACAAAAGGCCTTTGCCTCAAATGCGCCAAAGAGATGGGCGTGCCCGTGGATAATCTCGTTGGCAACGTTATGGGGCAGTTTGGCATTTCTCCCGAGCAGCTCGAAGGAGCCGAGGACGATATCAACGCAATGCTTGCAAACACCGAAACGCCCTCCGATGCAGACGACAACGAGGACGGCGGCGCGCCTGCGATCGATCTCCCCAAGCTCTTCCGCGATGCGGGACTCTTTGCGCAAAAGCCCGACGGCAACCTGCCGGACGCTTCCAAACAGAATACGAATGATAAAAAATCTGATAAGAAGAAGGCAAAAGAAGAGAAGAAACTCAAGTTTTTGCCCACTTACAGCCGTAATCTCACGCAATATGCACGTGAGGGAAAATTGGATAAAATCATTGGTCGTGACCGCGAGCTCTCTCGCGTCATTCAAATTCTTTGCCGCAGACAAAAGAACAACCCATGCCTCATCGGTGAGCCCGGTGTCGGTAAAACGGCGATTGCCGAGGCACTTGCTATCCGCATCGCGTCAGGGAAAGTTCCTTACAAGCTGCAGGGCAAAGAGATCTATCTGTTGGATATGACCGCTCTCGTTGCCGGAACACAGTTCCGCGGACAGTTTGAGTCGCGTATCCTCGGCTTGCTCGGTGAAGTTACCGCAGTTGGCAACGCCATTCTCGTCATCGACGAGGTGCATAACATCGTAGGCGCGGGAGACGCAGAGGGAAGCGTAAATGCCGCTAATATTCTCAAGCCTGCACTTTCTCGCGGTGAGGTACAAATTATCGGTGCTACGACGCTGAACGAATATCGCAAATATATTGAAAAGGATTCTGCGCTTGAGCGCCGCTTCCAACCTGTTACCGTTAATGAACCCTCCGTTGAGGAAACGATGGAGATGCTTTCCGGCATCAAGCACTACTACGAGGAATTTCACGGTGTTATTGTGCCCGAGAATGTTTTGCGCCGTGCGGTTGTACTTTCCGAGCGTTATATCACCGACCGCTACTTGCCCGATAAGGCAATCGACCTTTTGGACGAAGCCGCTTCGTCTCTCTCTCTTTCTTCTGCTGTTATCAACGAATCTTATCGCATCCGCGACAGACTCCTTGATCTCAAGCAAAAGAGGGAAGCACTTGAAAATGAGATTGCAGGCAATGATGCCGTAGAGCAAAACCGTTATGAAGAAATTGCCAACGTGCGCGCCGAGGAGCTCAAGCTTTCCGAGCGTCTTGCTCAAATTGAGCCTGAGACCAAGAACGTTACGCTGACCGAAGAGGAAATCGCAAATGTAATTGAACTTTGGACAGGTGTTCCAGCAACCAGCATTACCGAGAACGAATTTGCACAAATTGACCGTCTTGAAAGCCGACTCAAAGAGCGCATCATCGGTCAGGATACCGCAGTGGCGGCTGTTTCCAAGGCTATCAAGCGCCATCGCGCAGGAATAGCGTATAAGAGAAAGCCCGTTTCCTTCATTTTTGCAGGTCCTACGGGTGTGGGCAAGACCGAGCTTGTAAAAACCCTTGCAAACGAACTTTTCCATTCTCCCGAAACGCTTATCCGTCTCGATATGTCCGAGTTTATGGAAAAGCACAGCGTTTCTCGCATCATCGGAGCGCCTCCCGGATATGTCGGCTATGACGAAGCAGGGCAGCTGACCGAAAAGATTCGTCGCCGTCCGTATTCTATCGTTCTTTTTGATGAGATTGAAAAGGCACATCCCGACGTGCTCAACATTCTTTTGCAAATTCTTGACGACGGACGCATCACCGATGCACGCGGCAAGACTGTTAACTTTGAAAATACCGTTATCGTAATGACGACAAATGCGGGCTCTGACCGCTCGGGAGCTGCCGCAGGCTTTGCACTCAGTGCGGAGACCGCAGCCGAGAGCAAAACGCAAAAGGCGCTTGAAGGCTTCTTGCGTCCCGAGTTCATCAACCGTGTTGATGAAATTATTACCTTCCGTCAGCTTGACGAGCGCGATTTTGTTAGCATTGCGCGCATTATGCTTGAGGAACTCAAAACCTCGCTTGCCGAAAAATCGATTGCGCTCTCTTACACCGATGAAGCATTGGAGTTGATTGCAAAAGCGTCCTTCTCGCGTAAATTCGGTGCGCGTAATATGCGTCGCTATATTCAAAAAGAGGTTGAGGATCGCCTTGCCGAAAAGATTATTGCAGACTATACGCATGCTTACAGCGTAGCAAAAGTAACGGTCGAGGGCGATAGCATCAACGTGCTTTGCATGTAATATCATCGATTTGTCACGCTTTATAGCGGTAGAATGGAGCTTTTATGAACGAAAAAGGTTTGAAGTGGCATCAGGCAACAGCTGTGTCTCTTTGCCAACATTTGCATACCAACGCCGCCTGCGGGCTTTCCCGCAAGGCGGCTCGTTCTCGTTTAAAAAAGCAGGGGAGAAACTCTTTGTTCGACGATATAGCCCCCAAAAAGAAGAGCAACGTCAAAAAGTTGTTGCTTGACCCGGCAATTCTTCTCATGCTTTTCGGTGCGTTGCTTGCCGTTGTTTTTTTGTCCACGCTGCAGATTGTTTGCATAGTTGTTGTTCTGGCTTTGTTGATAGCAGCACTTGTGCGCTTTTTGTACCGTTGTGAGGAGCTTTCTCGCATAACCGCACAGTATCGTACACCTGTTGTTCGGGTTTTGCGCGATGGCAGAGTTTTTCTTGTGTCTGCCGCACGTGTTGTGGTTGGTGACGTTTTGCTTTTGCAAACGGGAGATATCGTTCCCGGAGATTGCCGCCTGTTGAGTGCGCACAAACTGCGTGTGCTCACTCTTTTACCGGATGAGAATGGACGTCCAACATACAAAGAATACTCCAAAAATGCAGAGATTACGTATCCCTACGGAAGTCGTATAGATGCACCTGCGGCAGAAAATATGCTTTACGGTGGCTCGGAGATCATTTGCGGAGAGGCAAAGGCGCTTGTGGTTGCCACAGGTATCCATTCCTATCTCGGTGCAATGCAGTCCTTCACGCTTCCAACGGAAATCAAGGAAAAACGTGGCGAAACTGCCACACAAAAAATTTTGGAACCTTATTTGCGTCTTTGGGGCGTTTTCTCGCTCGTTCTTCTGGCACTGTTAACTCTTATCGGTCTTATCACAACGCCCACCGAAGGTGGACTCGCCGAATATTTCTTTGTGCTCTCTATCTTGATAGCTACATCCTCTCCGGCAGTGTTCTCCTTGTATTTGCAATGGATATCTGTTCGCGGCCGTCTTTTGTGCACCGAAAATGAACCGTCCAAAAACCGAGCCGTCATCAAATCCGAGGCAGGACTTTCGAAGCTCTCGGGTATAACAGACCTCTTTGTTATTGGCAAGCGCGGACTTTGTGACGGTGTTACACATTTTTGGTCTGCTTTTGTAGGGGAGAGAGAGCTCCGCACAGATACGGAAGAAGATAAGACAGCTCTCCAACCCCTGTGCGAGGCAATGCTTTTGCGACACGAAGCGGATATGCATATACCCACTTGCGGATGCATACCTTCCAATGAAGAAAACGGCGTTTTCTTATCCGAGCTCATTGCTCTTTGCGGGTTTGATGCCGGTGCTCTCAGGGTTCGCCTGCAGGCTATCGAGAGAGATACCTATCCGAAGCACACGTCTTGGCAATGTGTTACCGCACGCCTGCAAGGGGAGACCGTACAATTCCTTTTTGATAACAGTGGAACCTTGATGCGTAACTGTATGCTTTATCTTGATGGGGCACGGGTGCGTGCGATTACTCCGGAACACCGTTCCACCCTAAGACGGTACTGTGAGTATATCGAGGAAAACGGCTGCCGTACGCTTTGCGTAGCCCGCGAAAGCGGAGACGGAACGCTCGTTCTTATCGGTATTCTCGCTTTGCGAGAACAAATCACTGCCGTTTTGCCGTCTGTTGTTGAGGAACTTTCACAATCTGGCATTACAACGCGCTTTTTCCTTTCAAACGACGACTACGCGCGCGTTTGCCGATTGCCCGAGCCGTATCTCTATTGCAACGCCGAGCATCCTAACCTTACACCAACACTTTTGCAACGCTATCGTACCTTTATCGGTTTTGGCAAAGAGGAGCTTTCCGCTTTATTGCCGGCATACCAAAAGAGTGCGCACCGCATCGCCGTTCTCGGCGGCAATGCCGACGACCGCTGCTTTTTGCGCGCAGGTGTTCTTACCTTTGCTTGCGATACAGTCACTGACCTTACGCATTATGCCGAAAATCACATGAAAGAAGCTCATTTTAACGATGGCAGAGAGGAAAGTCGCAATACATCTCAAGTCCTTCGTCGCCACGCAGACGTTATCATAGAGCGTGCCGACCGTTTTGCGGGCGGTGTCTATGCCGCACTGCAAACGGTTTCCCATAGCCGAGAGGTTGAGGTACGCACACAGATGTTTTTGCAATTCTTCTTGCACTCACAGATCGCCCGCATTTTGATGATGACTTTGGCAGTTTGTACGGGTGTTGGATTTTTTTCCGTTTTGCAAACCTTTCTTTCGGGCTTTGCATTTGAAATCGCGGTGCTTTTCTTCCTTGCCGACGCTCCAATCGCACAATCGGCTCTGAGACGCCCGATGATAACCGATCGAAGATTTCTTCACGATACGATCTTTTCCAAAGTGTCACTTTTACCAACCGTTATTTCGGTTGCAATTACCGCACTTATCACCGTTATCCTTACCTTTGCAGGAGTTCTTGTGACAACAGATGCACAAACCTATCTCTTTTTCTCGCTCTTTTTGATGCAAATTTGTCTCTTGTGTCGCATCATTTATCAAAGAAAAGTAAGGCTTCAACCCAAAAGAGCGCTCATTTTGGGCGGTATACTTGCAGGAGCCATTGCCTTGCTCACGCTTCTTTCGGTAGTCATTTCTTCCTTTGGATTGGTTAGCGGAATGGGCTCTTGGAAAGCACTGACGGCAATTTTGTTACCTTTGTGCCCGGCTCTTTACTTCATTTTTACGCTTCTTTTGCCTTTTTTGAGTCGGACAGCCAAATAATCAGGTTCTCTTGCATACAATGCTACAAAAGCTTGGTAAAGGAGAGAATTTGAGATGAAACGATGCAGCACCAAGGATTTACGCAAGTTGGAAATTATCAATTTGTGTGACGGTACGAGACTTGGCTGTGCCAGCGACTTTGAATTTGACTGTGAGGATGCCAAAATTTTGGCTTTGGTAATTGCAGGGAGCGACGGCATCTTCGGTATGGGAAGGGAAGATGATATCATCATTCCGTGGCACAAAATCGAATGCTTTGGCGAGGATACTATTTTGGTTCGCCTGTCGCCTGCGGATTTTTCCTGTTGCCTTTGTCCGCGGCCGAAAAGGAAGGGAACACGCTTCTAAAATTGTAAAAAAACTGTAAACAAACAATATTTTGCTTGCAAAGATATATATTATATGGTATAATATTTTCGCTTGTGCAAAAAGCACGGCTAAAATAATACACACATCGGACGAGCGTTGCATCGGTGCCGCAAAGCGGTTTTTGGCAACTGCGTCGCGATGGTGGAAAAAACCGAAGGAGGACATAAAAATGTCTGTTATTTCTATTAAGCAACTGCTTGAAGCAGGTGTTCACTTTGGACACCACACCAGAAGATGGAACCCCAAAATGCAGGAGTACATCTTCACCGAGAGAAATGGTATTTATATCATTGACCTCCAGAAGACCGTAAAGAAGTTTGAAGAAGCTTACAACTTTGTTCGTGAGCTCTCCGAGAACAATGGCACTCTCTTGTTCGTTGGTACCAAGAAGCAAGCTGCTGAGGCTATCAAGGAAGAAGCTAACCGTTGCGGCATGTACTATGTAAACGTACGTTGGCCCGGCGGTATGATGACCAACTTCAAGACCATTAAGAGATCCATTCACCGTCTCAATGACCTGTACAAGATGCAAGAGGACGGCACCTTTGATCTGCTTCCCAAAAAGGAAGTTGCAAGCATGCAAAAAGAGATCTTTGACCTTGAAAAGAGCTACGGCGGTATCAAGACTATGGATCGTCTTCCCGATGCAGTATTCATCGTTGACCCCAAGAAGGAAAGAAACGCAGTTCTCGAAGCTAAGAAGCTTGGTATCCCGGTTATCGCTATCGTTGACACCAACTGCGATCCCGACGACGCTGACTATGTAATTCCCGGTAACGATGACGCTATCCGCGCTATCAAACTCATCTCCTCTGCTTTGGCTGACGCTATCATTGAAGGTAAGCAAGGCGAAGAGACCGCAACCGAAGAGGCTCCCGCAGCTGAAGCTGCAGATGCAGAGTAATTCATTACTACTTTTTGGAGGATAAAAAAATGGCAAATATTACAGCAAAAGACGTAGCTGAGCTCCGTAAGAGAACAGGTATTGGTATGATGGAGTGCAAGAAGGCACTCGTAGAAGCTGACGGCGACCTCGACGCAGCTATTAAGATCCTTCGCGAGAAGGGTGAGCTCAAGGCAGAGTCCAAAATGGCTACCAGAATTGCAGCAGACGGTGTTGTTGCTATCGCTAAGGAAGGCAACGTTACCGCTATGATCGAAGTTAACTCCGAGACCGACTTCGTTGCAAAGAACGAAACCTTTAAAGAGTTTGTAAACGAGCTCCTCGCTCTCATCATCGCTCAACAACCCGCTGATATCGACGCTCTCATGGCTTGCCAATATGATGCAGAGATGAACGTTGAAGCAAAGATGAAGGAAATGATCTTCAAGATCGGTGAAAAGCTCACCATCCGTCGTTTCGTTATCGTTGACGGCATCACCAGCACCTACATTCACGGCACCGGCTCCATTGGCGTTGTTGCTAAGTTCGAAACCAACGTTGCAGATCATGCAGATTTCGCAGCA
>JAZQKM010000116.1:0-5032 GCA_045542155.1 Eubacteriales bacterium | reverse complement strand
GAGCCGATGAATACGGCTTCAAAGCCTTCTTCCTTCATCAATTCTTCAACAGTAACGGTCTTGCCGACAACGGTATTGAGAACAAATTTGACGCCGCGTGCTTCAAGTCCCGCAATCTCTTTTGCAACGATGGATTTGGGCAAGCGGAATTCGGGAATTCCATACACCAATACACCGCCCGCGGTGTGGAGCGCTTCAAAGATAGTGACGTCATATCCGCGCTTGGCGAGCTCGCCCGCGCAGGAAAGCCCCGCAGGGCCCGAACCGATAACAGCCACACGGTGTCCGTTTGGCGTAGGGATTTCGGTGGAATGTGTGGCATTTTGGTTATGTAAATCTGCAACAAAGCGCTCAAGTCGACCAATGCCGACGGCTTCGCCCTTAATGCCGCGAATGCAACGCCCCTCACATTGGTTCTCTTGCGGGCAAACGCGACCGCAAATAGCAGGCAGGGAGCTCGCTTCGGTAATGATGCGATAGGCTTCTTCAAATTCGCCCACCTTTATCTTTTGAATGAACCCTGGAATGTCAATGCCAACAGGGCAACCTGCAACACAGGCAGGATTTTTACAATTTAAGCAACGGTCGGCCTCAAGCACTGCCATCTCTGCCGTGTAGCCGAGTGCTACCTCGTCAAAATTCTTTGCGCGCACAAGAGGCTCTTGTGTGGGCATAGGGGTTTTCTTGGGAGACATATTTGCCATATCACTTTACCTCCTTTGAAAAGAGGTTGCAGGCATCCTCGTGTGCGTGTCTCTCAAAGGGACGGTACATCGAAGAGCGAGCAATCGCTTCATCGAAATCGACCAGATGCCCGTCAAACTCGGGGCCGTCGACGCAGGCAAATTTGACTTTGCCGCCAACCGTAAGGCGACAGCCACCGCACATACCCGTGCCGTCAATCATAATGGGATTCATCGAAACAACGGTGGGAATGTTATATTCCTTGGTTAAAAGGCTTACGAATTTCATCATCGGCAAGGGGCCGATGGCAATCACCTCGTCATAGCGCTCGCCGCTCTCAATCAGAGCACGCAGGGCATCGGTTACAAGCCCTTTCTCGCCCCACGAGCCGTCGTCGGAGACGGGAACGAATTTGGTAGAGTGTGCCTTGAATTCTTCTTCGAGGATAGCCAACTCGCGGTTGCGGAAGCCCACGATGGCGTGCACCTCGGTGCCACGCTCAAACAGTGCTTTTGCAACAGGGTAGGCGATGGCAGAGCCAACACCGCCGCCAATAACGGCAACCTTGCCAAGACCTTCGAGCTTGGTGGCGTTTCCAAGAGGGCCAACAAAATCGCAGAGCTCGTCGCCTACAATGAGGTGGTTGAGCTTTTCGGTTCCTGCACCGACAACCTGAAAAATGACGGTTACGCTGCCTTCGTCTCTGTCGTAATCGGCAACGGTCAGGGGGATGCGCTCACCGTCCGCGTGCGAGCGGAGAATGACGAATTGCCCCGGCGCAGCTTTTTTGGCTACTCGGGGTGCTTCAATTTTCATTCTTGTAACAAAAGCATTCAAGCTTTGCTTCTCTAAAATGCGATACATAAGGTGCCCTTTCGGTATAAACCGCTTGAAAAGAAAAATGTTTTTTGACATCGTCAAAAAAGGGGGTTGTCAAAACGGTTTAAATGATGTATAATATAAGTAATATCTATTATACTACTTTGTTTTGTGATTTTCAAGAGGAGTTGGCTCTTTTTTTGCAAAAAGAGGGCACCAAAAAGAGGAAACGGAAAGGCGGCAGTGAAAATATGGAAACAGAATTTCAAAAAGCAGTTGGAAAAGGTATTGGCGAGGTTATGCGCGATATAGCCGATTTTCTTTCCACGCCCTTTATTATCAATCAGGAAAGACAGTTGGATCTGTGCACGCTGGTGCCCGATTTGAATATGCACGAGCAGTTCTCCTTTGCGCTTCTCTCCGAGGCGCATACGCAAGGTTGGGAAGCGGAAACCACCAAAAATTTTTATCGCCATGCTTGCGGCAAGGTGATTGCTCCCGAGGTAATGTCTTCTATGATTGCGGCTTTTCGTGACCGCACAAGCAAGGAATATCGCGCATACGCGCAGAAATACAGCAATCGCTTTACGGCTCTTGACGGCTCGTATTGGTCTACCGTTCTCGCGCTTGGCATCGATGCAGGAGAGGTGAGCGAGGTCATGCAGTATTTGCGCCTGTTTACAGTTTGCCTGATGGAATTTGCCTATATGGAAGACCGCAATCCCGACACCACCTACACGTGGTGCTATTACGACTCCTTCCGTTTGATGCTGGACGAGCTCTTGGCAGAGCCCGACCCTGAACCAATGCCCTTGAAGGTGCGCGCACTCGGCGGCAGCGCCGGCAAGAGAGAGCAGGATGCCTATTATCTATCGCTCGGTGTTGATATTGAAAACCCCAATGTCGATCGCTTGGCTCGCGGTATTCAGCTGGATATCGTGCTCAAAGATAAAGAGGGAAAGGTCATTACAACCATTGGCGATAAGCTCGAATCCCTCGACCCGGGGGCTATTTATCACTACGGTGTCACGCGCAAAATTCGCGGCAACGCTGTGGGCAGCTTTTCGGCAACCGCAAAAGCATCGGGATACCTAAAATTGCAAACGCCTATTATGAAGCACATTGAGCTTTCTGAGCTCCGCCTCAAGAAGAACGGTGAGGGAATGCAATTCTCGGGTACTATGACGGGAAAATACGATACGCCTCTGCGTTCTATGACCTTGCACTATCAATTTTTGAGTGCGGAGAACAAGATTTTGGGCGGCGGCAGTGAATGGGTGCTCGACGGTCTTGAGGTTGGCGGCACACGTCGTGTTGATTCCAAAATTGCACTTCCCATCGAGGGGGCAAAAAAAGTGGTTTATTCCGTTGATTTTGACGTGGTACAGCTTTTGGAAGAATAAAAGAGAAAACAGCCAGTGCATCGCATTGGCTGTTTGCGTATTACCGAAAATGCATATCGGAATACACGTATTCCATTACAGCGTCGGGGTAGGTGTCGTCTAAATACTGTTCCCACTTATTTGAGGGAGGCAGAAACGAGGCTCTCTCCTTCCAACGAAAAATGGCGGATGCCGATATGATAAGATTGAATGTTATAAAAACCGAGAACGCTATGCAAAAAATGTGCCACCTGCGTGTGTGCATACGTTGCAAAAGCTTTTTAAAAGCAGGGTAGATAAGACCGACAAAAATCATCCCGAGAAAGCCCCATAAAATTGCCATCTGCGCGCTGACACGCCCACCGAGGTTGAGTGTGTGCGAGGAATAATCCCAAGAGACAGAACCAAAGGTTGTCTCTTGAAAAAGGCTTGTGAAATATTCCACCGCACCGCCCGTGACAGCAAACACCAAAAATTGCAACACAAGCGAGCGGCGGGGCAAAAAACGCGCTACAATGAACAGAGCAACCGCGCCCACGCCGTAAACGGTGCAAAAGGGACCTACCACAGTGGCAGAGTGGTCTACCCATTCCCCTGTAAGCACGATGTGCCACAGCCCTTCAATCACAAAACCGAGAATGCTTCCAAGGAAAAACACCCAAAAGAGTTCCTCATATCCCCAAAACAAACGGCGCGCAAGTGTTTTTTTCTCTTGCATATTGTTCTCCTTCGTTTGCTTTATGAGGATAGTATGCACTTTTTTACACACGTTATGTTTTGATAAAAAATCCATTTGAAAGGAGACTGTCAATGGCGACCAAATATCAGGATATTATATATTATAGTGTTGATGATGCGCACAAGGCGCGCTTTGACCGTCTCTGTCGAGAGGCCGCGTCCGCACCGCGCGGAAGTGGCGACGAGGGCATTGGAACGCTCGGCGAAAAACGTATGCACGCTATCATTAAGCGATACATCTGCGAGGATCACGCCTGCCACGAGGTTGGTGTGCTCGATACGGGATACGTTTCTGACGTGCGGATTGGAAACGACGTTTACGAGGTACAAACGGGCGCGTTTTATCCTATGAAAAAGAAGATCGCACACTACATCGAAAACACCGATTGCACCGTTACCGTCGTTCACCCCATTTCGGTGGAACGCTTTGTGACGTGGGTGGATGCCAAAACGGGTGAGATGACACCGCGCAAAAGGTCTCCCAAGCGTGAGCGCGCCATTCATCTTTTGCCTGAGCTTTATTGCCTTTTGCCGTATCTTGGCAATGAGCGATTGCGTTTTCGCCTTTTGATGATTGAAGAAGAAGATTTTCGCACGCTTTCAGGACGCCGAGATAACCGCAAGCGCGGGGCGCGTCTTTATGAAAGAATGCCGCTCGCGCTTTTGGGAGAGGTTGAATTTTCATCGCCTATCGATTTCGCCGTCTTTTTGCCAAGCGATCTGCCATCTCCCTTTACGGTTAAGGACTTCTCGCAAAAGACGGGCTTGCGCGGACGCGATGCCTATTCCGCAGTCCACGTGCTCGAAAAACTTGGACTGATTACCAAAACCGAACCCAGCGGTAGAGCTATGGCGTTTGAGTGGTAAGGATTTGTGGGGGGACTTTTTTAGAAAAAAGTCCCCCCACACCCCTTCAAAAAACTTTCGCACAAGGAAATAAGATAGCCCTCGCTCCGAAAGGAACAAGGGCTGATGCTTTAGTTGGAATTTACTTTTTCGCAAATGAGTTGTTTCTGCTCGGCGGTAAGCTCCCAATCGACAGATATTTCAAGAATATACTTGTCGTAGCAGATGAGGAAGGCATTATCCGGTTCTCCATCTCGGTAGAGTTCCCAAGCCTTGATTGCTCCCCAAGCTGTTGCATCGGTTTCCACATATTCGTATGTGGAGTTCCATCCTTTCCATTCGTCATAATGATGGTAAAGCGTATCCGCTACAAAATCATAGAGAAACGGCATTTTCACCTCGGTGATGGTGTATTGCATCGTGGGAGAATGATCGTAAGTGTTGGGGTGCTGTGAGGAACGGTATTGACCGAGCAGGATAGATTCATCGTTGCTATGGGACCTAAGATACGTGCTATCATCAACATTAAGCAGTTCTCCAATGGTGAAGGGAAGCTCATTTGG
>JAZQKM010000115.1:0-19057 GCA_045542155.1 Eubacteriales bacterium | reverse complement strand
ATTACGTAATCCTCATTGGGGTTGAGCGCAATAGCTTGGTTGCCGGGGAGTGTCCAAGTGGTGGTCGTCCAAATAACAAAGTAGGTTTTTGAAATATCGCAGATATCCGCGAGCTTGCCTTGGTCGTCCTTTACTTGGGATTTGACATAGATAGAGGTGCAGGGGTCGGTTTGATACTCGATCTCTGCCTCTGCCAATGCGGTCTCATCGTTGGGACACCAATAAACGGGCTTCAGTCCCTTGTAGATGTAACCCTTTTTATACATTTCGCCAAACACGCGAATTTCGCGTGCCTCGAAAGATTTGTCCATTGTCAGGTAGGGGCGTTCCCAATCGGCAACGACACCGAGACGGATAAATTGCTCCATTTGCTTATCAACGAAGTCCTGTGCAAACTTGTGGCAAGCGTTGCGGAATTCGGGAATGGACATGCTCTTGCGGTTGAGCTTGTTCTGCTTGATGATAGCA
Organism: Eubacteriales bacterium; assembly: GCA_045542155.1. GTDB lineage: Bacteria > Bacillota > Clostridia > Oscillospirales > CAG-272 > UMGS1865. Next base: position 18,589 of record JAZQKM010000115.1, on the reverse strand, counting down.
GACTCGATGGGCATACCGTGGTTATCCCAGCCGGGGGTGAAGGGTACGCGATAACCCGACATTGCGTGAGACTTATTGATAAAGTCCTTGAGAATTTTGTTCAGGGCATGTCCCATGTGGATATTGCCGTTGGAAAAAGGAGGGCCGTCGTGCAGAATGTAGAGCGGCTTATCCTTTGCGTTTTCCTGCATCTTGTTATACAGGTCGATGGATTCCCAATATTTGAGCATTTCGGGCTCGCGTTGGGGGAGACCCGCACGCATCGGGAATTCGGTTGTGGGCAGATTGAGTGTGCTTGTGTAATCCTTTGCCATTTTTATCACTCCATTATTTTCTATCCTTGCGGATTGTTTTACTGTTTTTACGCTGTGAAACAAAAAACGCCTCACAGCATTCGCTGTGGGACGGGAAGCTCCGCGGTACCACTCACCCTCGCCGCTTGGCGCACCTCTTGGGACAAAACATCCCCAAGCCCTTAACGCGGGCAGACGGATGCAGCTACACAGGTACTTCCCCTTCACCGCACCGACTCAAAAGCGATCCCCTATAACATACTCCCTATGCGCTCGCACCAACCGCGCACTCTCTGCAAGAATTTCTGTTACGGAGTTCTTTGTCACCGTCATTCCTGTGTAGTATATCATACTTTTTGGAGTTTGTCAACTGCCTTTGAAAAGTTTTCATCCAAATGATATTATAATTTTTAAAAAGGACAAAAAAACACGGAGTTCTCCCATAGGGGAAAACCCCGTAGTATATTTGACATAGTTCGATTTACAATTTGCGGATAGGGCTAATTAAATTCTTCATCCTCACCATCACCCCACAGCAATATGGTTTTACGGCACTTCATCCAACAACACATTCATTAGATCATCAATTGAAATCAATGCATAGTGATAGGTTAAACCATTCCCGCTGGGAATGCTATATTTTCCAACATCCATTACGCTAATAATCGCATCGTAATAGTCGCCAAAATTCCAAATTATCTTGGATTCTGAAAGAGCTTTCTCAATATCAAGGGGTTCGCCTGTCCTTTCAATACCCAACAAAAAATATATATAATGCTTGCCGCCCAAATAAATACACGATATCGTATTATTACAATCACGATGATAGGCTTCTCTGCAGTGATATATTACACTCTTACCAATGTCCTTCTTTTGCCAAACAAGATAAATAAAGGCATCTTCAAAAGTAATGGCAGGGCTCGCATTCACTCCGTTTTCAAATGTGGGGGTATAAAGTTGAAAATGTTCAAATTCGGGCGCGGCAATCTCTCCGGGATGGATATCCGTAATGCTTGAAGGTCTGTTGATTTGGAATGTAACTTGACATTTTATTCCATTACAATATTCCTGAATATCGGTCTCGTTAGTATACATTACCCAAATGTATTTTTGACGACAACAGTATGAACTCATCTCGTAGCTATGTTCGGAATTATAGTAACCACTCACAAAATAGTAATCAGGCTCATCAAAAACAACATGTATCGCCGGTTCGCCGTTTTTAATACCGTTGATTCTTTCACCGAGTGGTCTTGTGAGCAAGTCGTAGTCGATTAAGCGTTCTTCCAAATATCTCAATAATTCCGTAACCAAATCACTGTTTTTATCCAATGCTCCTTCAATTTGCGGAGACTCAATCTCACCTTTTTCGGGCAGTATGGTTTCAGTGATACCATCGGGAGTTGTAATCTCAACATCCTCGGGCGTTGTGATTTCTTCGGGAATACTCGGTGTGGTATCTTCCGGCATAAAAACTTGGGGTGTTGTCTCCTCCGGAATAGGATTATAGTATGGTTTTGTATCTTCCGGTGTTGTAGTTTCGGGGGTTGTGCCATCGGTCAAGTTGTTATTTGAAAGATCACACCCTACCATAGCAAGCAACGGCAGCGCACAAATTAGTAAGATAAAAATCAACTTCTTCATAGTCAACCTCCTAAAACCAAAATTATGGAAATTCACAAACGAATTCTCGTAGTAATATTATACCGTACTAATACAAATTTGTCAATATTTTTTCCATGGCTTAAAATTGGAGAGAACAAAGTTTTATTTTCGTGTTTTTAATTTATTTATAAATTATTCTATTGACACTTCCCCTTAAAAGTGCTATAATGAACAAAAAAGCACAGGAGGAATTGACTTATGTTGATTAGCGTTAGCACGTGGGCTCTGGAAGCTCGCTTTGGTGCAAAAAAGATGTTTGAAATGTTGCGTGACGCGGGTATTCGCGCCGCGGACTATAATATTGATGACTGGATTGGAAACCGCGCACAAATGGATGCTCGTCCCAACTCCAAAAGAAGTGAGGAGGAGGTTGTTGCCTATTACTCCCAAATTCGCAAATATGCCGATGAAGTAGGCATTATCATTGGTCAAACGCACGCCGCTTTCGGCCCCGTTGGAGTATATACCGGTGAATTGCGCGCAGATATTATGAAAGCCACCATCAATGCAATTATTGCTACGAGTGTTTTGGGTGCGCCCTACATCGTCATTCATCCCCTCAACATCCAAGGCAGACTGTTTGACGAGCAGCTTGAGGAATGCCGCAAATTGAACAGAGAGTTTTTCTCCGAACTTGTTCCCTACCTCAAAAAGTACAACGTAAAGGTTGGTATGGAAAATATGTGGGGAATGGATAAAGAAAGCATTATTCGCCCCTGTGTTTGTTCGCGCCCCGAAGAAATTCTCGAATACATCGGTTTGGTTGATGCAGATTGCTTCTGCGCTTGCCCTGACCTCGGTCACTTCGTTCTGACCGGTGGTGACACGAACGATACCCCCGCAGGTGCGCTTCGCAAGTTGGGCGACCAAGTCAAGCTCATTCACGCACACGAGGTTGACGGTTCGCACGATAATCACTCCGCACCCTACGATTTCTCGGAGCCGATGGATTGGAACGAAATTGCCGATGCTCTTCGTGATATCAACTACCAAGGCACGCTTAACTTTGAAATTGGCGGCTACTATTACAATCGCTTCCCCGATGAGCTCGTTCCCGAGGCACTGAGACACGTTGCCCAAATCGGCAAGCAAATGATTGAAAGAATTGAAAAATAAAACCGTAAAAGCACACGAGGGATAGCAAATTCGCTATCCCTCGTGTGCTTTTTGTTAGATTTCTTTCTCGAACTCTTCATTCAGTTCGGGATATACAGAAAGCATAGGCTTGACATCAAGACCCTTTTTGCGATCATAGTAGTTCTTAGTGATCTTCCAAACCAGACCGCTCATTGCGATGAGGGCAATCAGGTTCGGAATTGCCATCAAACCGTTTGCGGTATCGGAAATGTTCCAAAGCAGGTCACTTTCGATAACGGCAGATGCCACAATAAGGAGAACGTAGAGAATTTTGAAAACAACAACGGAGATTTTTTGTCCTTTTTCGCCTAACCATTGGAAACAGAAAGCGGTCGCCTTTTCGCCATAGTAGGACCAAGCCATAATGGTGGTAAATGCGAACAGCGGCAGAATGGTGGAGAATGTAATGGTACCAAATGCACCAAAGTTATCAGAAAACATCGAAAGTGCCATTGCAGTGTCGCCCTCTGCACCTGTCAGAGCATTTACATCAACAGAGGTGAGCATCATCAGTGCGGTAAAGGTACAAATAATGAAGGTATCGAAGAAAACTTCAAAAACGCCCCACAGCCCCTGCATAACGGGCTCTTTCGTTTCGGATGCGGAATGTGCAATAACAGAGGAGCCCAATCCTGCTTCGTTTGAGAATACGCCACGCGCCATACCTTTTTTGATGGTTTGAGCAAATGCATAACCGAAGATGCCGCCGCCGGCTGCCTTGAAGTTGAAGGCGTTACCAAAGATCATACCGAATGCGCCGCCTACTTTATCAACGTTGCTGACAATGGCGATCACCGACATTGCGATAAAGAGCAGAGACATGAACGGAACGAGCATAGATGCTACCTTGCCAATACGCTTGATGCCGCCCAAAATAATGACGGCTGCAACAGCAGCTACCACAACACCGATAATGAGTTTAACGATAAACATATTGTCTTGACCAAAATGGAAAGCTTGATCAAGAGAACCGGAAAGCGTGCCTGAAATTTTGTTGGTTTGAACACCGCTCATACCAATGGCTGCCAGCATGCAGAATACAGCCGCAACGTAACCGAGCCACTTCCAGCCGAGTCCTTTTTCGATGTAGTGGAAAGCACCGCCCGAAAAATCGCCGTTTCTATCACGCTTACGGAAGTAGAGACCGAGCACGTTTTCGGAATAGTTGGTAACCATGCCGAAGAAGGCAGAGATCCACATCCAGAATACGGCACCGGGACCGCCTGTCAGGATCGCGGCAACAACACCGATGATGTTACCCGTTCCTACGGTACCCGAAATGGCTGCGGAAAAGGCTTCAAATTGAGAAACGGTCTTCACCCCCGGCTTTTTCTCTTGCTTTTTGCCGATGGATCTAATAGTGGGAATGATGGTGGATGCCCAGGAATTGCCGAACTTGCGCACCTGCAAAAAGCGGGTACGAATACTGAGCAAAAGGCCTGTGCCCAGAATGAGAATAATGACCGGCCAACCCCATACGATGTTGTTGATAAAGGCGTTGACCTCGGTGACTGTTTGGATAAATGCGTCCATTTTTTATTTCCTCCTTTTCTCGGAAAAACAAAAAGAGCCAAACACAGTTTGACTCCGGGAAATAAACGCGTGCCAAAGAGCTTTCTTCTTTGGTTCGTTTGCTCCGTCCTTTTACCTGAGAGATTCGCCTCGTGCGGCTTTCACCTTCGGTATCCAAATTTGGACTTCTCCGGAGTGCTATCTGCATACAGTCCCTACCTCGTGGCACCTGAGAGCGTTACTCCTTCGGCGGCTTTCGCCTTTTCCTGCATGCTTCATTTAGCGTATTCGTTTTTCTGATGCGAACAGTATAGCACATAATTTCTCATTTTGCAACCTTTTTTCGACAAAAATATAATTTTTGTGAAATCTTTTTGAAAAATTTACACAAAGGCGTAGATATTTCGTGTAAGTTGTGGTACAATGTAGGTAGTTTCTACAAAGAAGAGGTCTTCAACATGAAAAAACGAATTATTTTACGCATCCTTGCAGCGCTTTTGCTCATTACGGCACTGCTGTCTACAGTCTCCTGCGCCGCAAAGGAAGAAACACTCGTTCCCGAAGGAATGCAGAGCGCCACCGCCTACGGTGCAACCTACCGTCTTTACGTTCCCACCACGTGGAGCCTCAAAATCCTGCCGGGAATTTCGGGTGCTTACTACAACGTGATGCAACAATCCGCCGTGAGCGTTGCGGAATACTCTATTGATGAAACGCTTTCTGCTGAATTGGCGGCTCTTGACGAGAACACCTCTCGCATTGGCTATTATTTTGAAAAAACCTTGCTTGCCCAAATCAAGTTGATAACAACGGGTGAGGTTCACCTCTACGATGAGGATTGCATTGCAACCACTCTTGGCGGTGCAAATGCCCGTCAGTATCACGCATCGTCAACCGTTGCGGGCGAGGTCACGCACTTTTTACACATCATTGCCGAAAAAGATAACAAGTTTTACGTTTTTTCCTTTACCGCAACCGAGCAGCTTTACACCTATTGCATGGATGACGTAAAGAAAATGCTTGAGCACTTTGGCTTTGGCAAAGAATATACCCCTACCGATGCTATCAAAAACTTCCCCGCCGATGCAAATGCTCCCCAAGGTATGCAGATCGCATCGGGTGATGAGGTGGAATACCTCTTTTATGTTCCTACAAGTTGGTCTCCCAACAAAACAAGCAACGTTTATGCCGCAACCGCCCCCGATGGCTCTTTTGTCAGCGTAGTTCCCTATCTCCCCTCGAGCGACGGAATCAGCGTTGAAGGTTATTTTGAAAAGAGCGAAGAAATGATGAAAACCACCTCGGGCACTCTTTACAAACGCATCGACGCAAAAGAAACAACCCTTGGCGGTGGCAAGGCTTTGCAATATGAATACGAATATACCGTTAGCGGTGTGACTTACCGTTATTTGCAGGTGATTATAGGTTACAAGAGTATGATCTACAACCTGACTTACACTGCTCTGCCCCAAAATTTTGAAGCAAATCGTGCGGACGTAGAAGCGATCATTGCCGCTTTCACCTTCCGCTGAAAGGTTCTATGAAACAAATTTATCTTGACAACAGCGCAACAACCGCTCTATGTGATGCGGCGAAAGCAAAACTTGTTGAAACGATGGAGACATTTGGCAATCCTTCCTCCCTGCATCCTGCCGGTCAGGCAGCGCGCAAGCTGGTTGAAGATGCTCGCCGCGAAATCGCAGCAACATTAGGGCTTCGCGGTCCTCTCCGCCCCGAACAGTTGATTTTCACTTCCTGTGGAAGTGAAGCCGACAATTTGGCTATTCTCGGCACGGCGTATGCAAAAGAACGTCGCCGCGGAGGTCGCATTATTACAACAGATTCTGAGCACCCCGGTGTAGAGAGCGCTATGCTCGCCCTTGAGAAGGACGGCTTTGAGGTCATTCGCATTCCCACGCGCGGTGGTGAATTGGATTGGAACGCTTATGCGAATGCGCTCAACGCTCGCACTTTTCTTGTTTCCATTATGATGGTAAACAATGAGACGGGTGCTATGTATGATGTAAAACGCGCATTTGCTTTGGCAAAGGCACAAAACCCCGATATTGTAACACACACCGATGCGGTGCAGGGATACCTGAAATGCCGCTTTACACCCGATGCAATCAAGGCTGACCTTGTAACCCTCAGCGGTCACAAAATTCACGCTCCCAAGGGCGTGGGCGCACTTTATGTTTCCTCGGCGGCATTGAAACGCCGTGACATCGTACCCACCCTGCTTGGTGGCGGTCAAGAGGGCGGATTCCGCTCGGGAACCGAGAACGTACTCGGCATCGTCTCCTTTGGCGCGGCGGCAAAGTACGGATTTGCCAATTTGAACACACATCTTCCCCATTTACTACAACTTCGCAATTATGCCGAAGAAAGGCTTTCGGCGCTCCCCGTAAAATTACACATTCCCACGGGCGCACGCGCACCTCATATTCTTTCCCTATCGATCCCCGATATCAAGAGTGAAACGATGGTGCACGCGCTCTCTGAGAGCGGCATCTGTGTTTCGGGTGGCTCGGCTTGCTCGACACACTCCAAAAAGCTCAGCCGCGCGCTCCTCGCCTTTGGAGCGACCGAGAATGAGACCGAATGTGCGCTGCGCATCAGCTTTAGCCACTGCAACACCACCGAGGACGTTGACGCACTCGTTGAGGCGTTGGCGGTGAATGTGGAAAGACTTGTGAAGATTCATAGGTAACATAGGATAGAAACAACCGCCCACGGCAAATGCTGTGAGCGGTTGCTTTTTGTTTTGTGAAAATCCGTCTATAACGGAGCATCGAGGACGTCGCCCCACCCCCAAAATCACAAGCGAACGAAAAGTGGGAGACCACAGGTCTCCCCTACGAGGTAAGCTGAGTTACTTGGCTGCTTTTTTGCGAATGCCAGCAATGAAATCGCTTTCATTCCCCTCAAAAAGGACATCCAGTATTTTGATTATTTTTTCTTTATATTGGGTGGCATTTTCGGTTTCTGAAATAGCAGTTAAATGGTAAGACAGAAGCCATACCAACGGTTCTATTGCAGATTTCGCCATTTCCTTTTTCTGTGCATCGTCCTTTAAAATGCGAACCAACGCGGTTTCTCTTGTCTTATAAAGATTCGGTAATTTGGTAGCGTATTCTACCGCCTTCTCATAATCACCGTATCTGTAATATGCATCGGAAAGATTACAAAGTGCAGCGCCTCTGATTTCCGAATCGTCACAGTATTTTAAAATCTGCTCGTGAAGCATAATAGATTCTTTTAAATACTCTTTTTTCTCCTTTTCGGTACCGTTAAGTCGTTCGAGTGAACACGACAGTTGCATCAGCAACAACGCATCATTGGGGTAGGTTTTCAATGCGTTTCGCATGAGTTCGACGTTTTCTTTGTGACTTCCCAATGCTCTGTTTTCTTGCCATTTCTGATTGATTTCAGCAAGCCTGTTTGCGGAAGATATTTCATCCATACCGATCAACTCATCAACAGACACTCCAAAGTAATTTGCAAGTGTTGGAAGCATCGTGATGTCCGGATATCCGTCACCTCGTTCCCATTTACTGATAGCTTGATAGGAAATACCTATATGTGTTGCAACCTCTTCCTGAGTCAAATCTCTGTCGCGGCGCATTTTTTTAATTTTATTACCAATCATCAGTTCCATAGTGTTAACCTCCAAATTCAAGTTATTTTGACGCGTCTAGGTATATTATATAGCGTTTAGGTTTATAAGTCAATAACTGCAACATAGACCCAATTCTACTAATCGTAGTATTTTTCTAACAAAAAAGACATAGCCCAAATTAGCTATGTCTTTCCATATTAAACTGCTTTATTTCAGATGCACCAAAAGGAGTCACCTGTTCATCTTATAGTTCTTTTCTCATCTTCAAAAGTGCTCCCTTCTCGAGGCGGGAGACCTGTGCTTGCGAGATGCCGATCTCCTCGGCGATCTCCATTTGCGTTTTGTTTTTGTAAAAGCGCAGATTGATGATCTTGCGTTCACGCTCGTTCAGGCGCATCATTGCCTCGCGCAAAACGATATTTTCCAGCCACAATTCATCCCCCGATGAGGAGTCGGAAAGCTGGTCCATCAGGTAGAGCGCATCGCCGTTATCGTTAAAAACGGGCTCGTAAAGCGAGATGGGCTCGGCTATGGCATCGAGGGCGTGCACGACTGCCTCTTTCTTTTCACCCAAATGTGCGGCGATCTGCTCGACCGTCGGCTCACTTTCGTGCATAGCAATCAGCTCCTCGCGCGCTTGCAGGGCGCGGTAGGCGAGGTCACGCACCGAGCGGCTGATGCGAATTGCGTTATTATCGCGCAAGTAGCGGCGAATTTCTCCAATGATCATTGGTACTGCGTAAGTCGAAAATTTGACGTCGAGCTCGGTGTTGAAGTTATCCACCGCCTTGACAAGTCCGATACATCCTACTTGAAAAAGGTCATCGAGGTTCTCCTTTCTGCCCGTAAAGCGTTGAATGATGGAGAGCACGAGCCGCAAATTGCCGTTGATAAGCTCGGCTCGAGCCTCTTCGTCTCCGTTTTTCATTCGCAGGAGTAGCTCCTTTTTTTCCTCGTCGGAGAGCACCTTGAGGTTTGAGGTATTCACCCCGCAAATTTCCACTTTGTTGTAGTACATCCTTGCCACCAATCCCCATTTTTTGTTCCAAAAAAAGTATTGCCGCGCGCCCTTTGCGGTATTCAAGGCAGAATATGGCAAGCGGTGGAAGAAATTGTTAAAATATCTCTTGCAATCGTGCCCTCGATGTGTTATAATACCCTTGACAATAACGGACGGTTTTCGTCTCGCTTATGGAGGATGCTATGAAATTATCTTTTGAACAACTGAAAAGCATTGCGCGCGGCGTTGACCGCGTGGAAGAAGTAGAGGGTGGCGTGCAGTTCTTTCGCATGACTGTGGCACAAAAACAATACTATTTGCAATACAACAATCAGGCAAATGCCAACAAGACCGACTCCACCTCCGGTGTAAAGCTTGCGTTTTATACCGATAGTGAGAACCTCAAATTCGAGGCGAAGCTCACCGATGGCTCAAGCCGTCTTTACGCTTATTTTGATATTTGCGAAAACGGTGCAATTATTGCGCACGGTGGCAGCGACAAAGAAAACGAGGCAGAGATGGAAGTCAAGCTCTCCTCGGGGGAAAGTCTTGTGGAAATCTACTTCCCTTGGTCGAAAGGCGTTATTATGACCTCTTTTGAGCTCGACGACGGCGCTTCTATCAAGCCGCACAAGCGTCCCTACACGCTTCTCGCCTATGGTGACTCCATCACCCACGGCTACGATGCCACCTATCCTTCCCTTTCCTACGTAAACCGTCTTGCCAATCTCCTTGATGCCGACGTTCACAACCGTGGCATTGGCGGCTCCACCTTCTCGCCTGAGCTTGTTCGTCGCGACGATGTAAAAAACCCCGATTTTGTGACCGTTGCCTACGGCACGAATGATTGGAGCATGTGCACGATGGAAAAATTTGAAGCAGACTGCCGCGCGTTCTTAGCGCTCGTTCACCAGCGTTATCCTCACAGTCAAGTGTTTGTCATTGCTCCCATTTGGCGCGGCGACGCCGAGCGCGAGACCGCTATGGCACGTCCCATCTCGGACGTTTACAAGCTCTTTTGCGAATACACCAAGGATTACGACCACATCACCGCAATGGACGGTTGGAATTTCATTCCCCATCTGCCCGCGTTTTTCCACGACCAAATTCTGCATCCCAATGACCAAGGATTTAGCCTTTATGCGGAGAATTTGTATAAGGCGATTCAAGACAAGATATAAAACGATAGTGAACACGAAAAGCCGACGGGAAATCGTCGGCTTTTGTTGTGGTGTGTAAAAACACAAGGTAGTGGCGAAGAGATTGCTCGCAATCTCGTGGCGGGTTGCGCCTTCCATTAGAGTGTCCGCTTTGTACGCAATAGCGGTTTGTGACACCTCATCCGTCAGCCGACAAGCGGCTGCCACCTTCCCCCGCTGGGGAAGGCTATAGGTTAGTTTGCCGTAATTAGCGAAAGCGAGCCGCGATGCGGCTCGCTGTTTTTGTTTTATTCGGTGCGGAACCAATAACAGTAGAGATAATTCGATTTCAAATACTGTGCCGCGGTAGCGGGATTGGAAAGACTGTCGGCAGGAATCGCCGTTCCGCTTGTGGCATTGGCGCTACTTGCATACCACCAACCGTTCGGGTTTGCAAAAGTGACACTCGTCAAAGAGGTGCAATACGCGAACGCATTACCGTCAATGCTCGTGACGCTATCAGGAATGGTGACACTCGTCAAAGAGGTGCACCAAGCGAACGCGGAATTGCCAATGCTCGTGACGCTATCGGGGATGGTGACACTCGTCAAAGTGGAACAACCCGAGAACGCAGAATCGCCAATTGTTGTTCCGCTTGTTAATACAACGGTGGTTAAATTGGTTTTGGGAATTGTGGGAATTGCCGTAGTCGGCATAGTCGCTGTTGTAATGTTGTTGCATCTCTCAAACGCATAATCGCCAATGCTTGTGACACTATCGGGGATGGTAATGCTCGTCAAAGTGGAACAACGCAAGAACGCAGCATTGTCAATGCTCGTGACGCTATCGGGGATGGTGACACTCGTCAAAGAGGAACAATCACGGAACGCAGAATTGCCAATGCTCGTGACTCTATTGCCGATGGTGACACTCGTCAAAGAGGTGCAATACCCGAACGCATCATCGCCAATGCTCGTGACGCTATCGGGGATGGTGACACTCGTCAAAGAGGTGCAATCCGCAAACGCAGCATTGCCAATGCTCGTGACGCTATCAGCAATAATGACCTCTTTTAAGGTTTCACTTGTAAAATTTCTCACCTCGGTTACGTCTTTGCCGTTATATGTGGCGGGAATTTCTATTTTGGAGAGGTATTTTGCATAACCTATTTCAACAACGTAAGTAGCGTCATCTTTGAGAAAAAATGCCAAACCGAGGGGATTTTCGTTGGTGACGGATGCACTGTCGCCCTTGTCACCTTTTTCACCTTGGTCACCTTTTTCACCTTGGATACCTTGTTCGCCTTGCTCACCCTTTTCGCCTTGGATGCCCTGTTCACCTTGGGCTTTTACGTCTGTTTTTTCACCGTTGATTACCCAATAGCCATCTTCACTGATGGTAATTTCGGGGGCTTTGATAAAATCGCAGGATGCAAAGAGACAAACAAGCGCCACAATAAGCGCAAGCATACACAAAATCTTTTTCATTGTTCTTTTCCCTTCTTTTGCGAAGTGTTTTCGAGGCGCGTGCCTCGGGGATGCTTTCATTGTAGCACACTTTTTTCCTTTTGTAAAGGAAAACGGCAAAATTTGTTGTCATTTGGGCGCAAAAGCTCCCCAAACAAGGTAATTCCTCGTTTGGGGAGTTCTCTTTTTATTTCTTTGGGAATTTTCTTTTAGTTTGCCTTTGCGGTGGTGTCAGCGGTAGGGTCCTCGAGAGGAACCTCCTCAATGTCGGCGCCGATGCCGCGCAGCTTTTCTACGAGGTTTTCGTAGCCGCGCTTGATGTAATGCACGCCTCGAACTTCGGTGACGCCTTGGGCTACCAAGCCTGCAATGACGAGTGCCGCGCCTGCACGCAGGTCAGTCGCTTTAACGACTGCTCCCGTGAGCTGCTCTACGCCGATAATGGTGGCGTTTTGGGTGTCGACCATGATCTTTGCGCCCATTTTGGTCAGTTCTTCGGTATAGCGGAAACGATTTTGCCATACGCCCTCGTGAATGTTACCGATTCCGTTTGCGATACAAAGGAGAACGGCAAACTGCGGGTGCATATCTGTCGGAAAACCGGGATAATAAACGGTTTGAATGTTGATGTTCTGCAATTTGCCGTCACTGACAACGACGACTGCGTCATCCTCTTCCTCAACTCTGACGCCCATTTCGCAGAGCTTGCTGGTAATGGATTCGACGTGCTTGGGGATAACCGACGTGATGCGCACGCATCCGCCTGTGGCGGCAACGGCTACCATATAGGTTCCCGCTTCAATCATATCGGGAATGATGGTATAGTTGCAGCCGTGGAGCTCCTCTACCCCGTGCACCTTAATTACGGACGTACCTGCACCCACAATGTTTGCACCGCAAGCGTTGAGGAAGTTTGCCAAGTCGACGATATGCGGCTCGCGCGCGGCGTTCTCAATAACGGTCGTTCCCTTTGCAAAAACAGATGCTAAAATAACGTTAACGGTAGCACCTACGGATGCCACGTCAAAGTAAACACTGCTACCAACAAGTCCTTCGTCGGCCTCAGCATAGATATAGCCACCCTCGGAATCGGTTTTGGCGCCAAGCGCACGGAAGCCCTTCATGTGTTGGTCGAGGGGGCGGCTTCCGCCAAAATCACAGCCGCCCGGCCACGCGATACGCGTTTTGCCAAAACGACCAAGCTCGGCGCCAAGCAAATAAGAGGAGCCGCGCATTTTGCGAACGAGGTCGTCGGGAGAGGTTCCCTGACGGACGCCCGCAGTATTGATAACGACAGTTGTGGGCGTGAGATATTTGACCTGCGCCCCCATATGTTGAATCAGCTGCAGCGAATTGGTAATGTCACTGACAGCAGGAATGTTTTCGAGTGTGCAAACGTCACCTGTGAGAATGGTGGCGAACAAAATCGGCAAAGCCGCATTTTTCATTCCGCTAACGGGAATTGTTCCGTAAAGCGGCCGTTTTCCCGTAATGACAAATTTTGTTGACATTTTGATTGCACGAGAGGCTTGAAGCCTCGCTCCTTTCTTGTTTTTTGCGTGCAGAAAACGCCCTCTGTAAAAGGGCTTTTAGCGCGCGCGCGATATAGATACTATAATTATTATAATATATTATACTGTATTTGTCAATAGGTTTTTGAAAATTTCTTTTGATTTTTTTGAATTTTTTTCTCTTTTTTTCAGAATATGTCGACAATTGAAAAGTGTTACAACAAAAAAGTGTTATTTTTAAGCAAAAAACGACACTTTATCTCTCTATCACAGGGGGATTGACAAGCAGGCGTTTCTATGGTATAATGGTAAATTGAAATCGTATATACACGCGCGTACACTGTGCGAAACCGTTTTGGAAAGGATGATATTGTTATGAAGATCAATGCGCTCAAATCTGCCTTGTTAAATGGCGAATATGACAGTCGTTTGGGTTATATTTACGGCGAGTCTGCTGTGGCAAAGCAAAAGGAACGCTATGCCGCCGCTATCGACTCTTTTGTTGCACTTTACGGTGCTGACCGCGAGGGAGCACTCTACTCTGTTGCCGGCAGAAGTGAGCTTTCGGGCAACCACACCGACCACAACCACGGCCGCGTGATTGCCGCATCGATTGACCTTGATATCATTGCAGTCGCCTCCCCCAACGGCGAGGATTTCATTCGCGTAAAGAGCGAGGGCTTCCACGAGGACGTTATCGACATCAACGTTTTCACTTCTCCGCGCGAAAATCCCGAGGGGCACTCGGACGAGTTGATTGCCGGAATGGTTGCGGGCTTTCGTAACAACGGGTATGCCGTTGGCGGCTTTGATGCTTATACGACCTCTGACGTTCTCAAGGGCTCGGGGATTTCTTCCTCGGCGGCATTTGAGGATATGATTGGCAACATTCTCAATCACATTTACAATGACGGTGCTATCGATAACGTAGAAATTGCAAAAATCGCACAATATGCCGAAAACGTATTTTTCGGTAAGCCTTGCGGCTTGATGGATCAGGTGGCTTGCGCTGTTGGCGGCATTGTTGCCATCGACTTTGCAGATCCCTCTGCCCCTATTATCAACAAGCTCGATGTGGACATCTCGGGTGCGGGCTACAACCTTTGCATCACCAACACGGGCGGAAACCACGCCGACCTGACAGATGATTATGCATCTGTTCCCTCTGAAATGAAAGAGATTGCCGCTTATTTTGGCAAATCTGTTTTGCGCGACCTCTCCGAAGAGGACGTTGTGGCTAGCATGCCTCTTTTGCGTGCGCAATACAGCGACCGCGCAATTTTGCGTGCTTTGCACTTCTTCTCGGAAAACCGCCGCGTTGCCGAGCAAACCGAAGCCTTGGCAAATGGCGACCTGGATGCTTTCTTTGCAAACGTAATTGCATCGGGACGCTCGTCCTATTGCTATTTGCAAAACGTATATACCACCAAGAACGTAGCCGAGCAGGGTCTCTCTCTTGCTCTTTGCCTTTCCGAGCGTCTGCTCGCAGGCAAAAAGGCCGCTTGGCGTGTGCACGGCGGGGGCTTTGCGGGAACCGTTCAAGCCTTTGTTCCCGCTCTTGACGTAGCATCTTATCGCGAAGCGATGGATGCTGCATTTGGTACGGGTGCGTGTATGGTTCTGCGCATTCGCCCTGTTGGTGCTATTAAACTTTGATACTCAAAAAGGAATTTTTATGAAACCCGAAAACCAATGGCTTGCGTTGCTCCTTGTGGGCAACTCCATTCTCTTCTCCGTCGCCTATTTCACTCTGGCGGCTTACTTCCCCATTTACATTCTTTACCTTGCGATTGGCGCAGTAATGACTTTGATATTCGTCATCTACAACCGCGGATTTGTTGGCAGAAATCTGAAGCCCGAACAGCTCCCCGATACGATGTCGTATGAGGAAAAACAAAAGTTTATTGACGACTGTGCCGCTCGCTTGCACCGCTCGCGTTGGATGATTACTATCATCTTCCCCATCGTGCTGGCGTTCGCACTTGACATGATGTACCTCTTTTTGCTCCCGATGCTGAAAGGGATGTTCCAATGACCGATATTCGCATAATTTCTTTATATTCGGGATCAACGGGCAACGCTTTTGTTATATCCGCACCTTGCGGCACGCTCCTGATTGACGCGGGCAAGAACGCAAAACGTTTGTGCGGTGCGCTCTCTGAGGTCGATATCAATGTCGACGACATTGGTGCGATTCTTGTAACACATGAGCACACCGACCACATCAGTGCCTTACCCGTATTTCTAAAAAAGCATCCCGTGCCCGTACATATTGCCTACGGTTGCGCGTATAAGCTCTTGCCGCACCCATCGGTGGAACCGCTTTTGCATATGCATCCACCCATTCACGAAGAACGTATTTGCGGCATGCAGGTGACATCCTTCCCCACTCCGCACGACAGCCGTGCATCGGTGGGATATCGCATTGAAATTCCCGATACGGACGGAAATACCGTTTATCGCATTGGATATGCTACCGATATTGGCTACGTCACGCCCGAAATTGAGGAAGCACTAACGGGTTGTGATGCTGTTATTTTGGAGAGCAATCACGACTATGATATGCTGATGACGGGGCCTTATCCTTATGATCTGAAAAAGCGCATTGCCTCACGGCGCGGGCATCTTTCCAATCCCGATTCCGCGGCTCTTGCCGCACGGCTTTGTGCCGCCGGCACAAAAAAACTGATGTTGGCGCACCTGAGTCAGGAAAACAATGCCCCCGACCTCGCCCTCGGTGAGTGTGTGGGTGCCGTGGGAGATGCTGACGTGGAGGTGTTTGTCGCACATCCCGAAATCCCTACTGAAATGCTCTGATTGGAGACATATATGATTCAAGTTACCGTTATCACCGTTGGCAACCTCAAGGAAGCCTATTGGCGCGATGCCATTGCCGAATACGAAAAGCGGCTCTCTGCTTTTTGCAAGCCCGAAATCATTCAACTCAAAGAAACGCGTCTTTCAGACAACCCGAGTGCGGGGGAAATTCAATCTGCACTTGACGATGAGGGAAAGCGAATTTTAGCGGCAATTCCGCCGCGTTCCTACAAAATCGCTATGTGCGTCGAGGGACAACAGTTCTCCTCGGAGGGCCTTGCGAGAAAGCTCGATGGCGTGCTTGCCAATACGGGCTCGCTTTGCCTCATTATCGGCTCTTCGTTTGGGCTTTCGGACGAGGTCAAGCGTGCGTGTGACTTGCGCTTGTCGGTATCCAAATTGACCTTTCCGCATCAAATGATGCGTGTTGTGCTGCTTGAAATGCTCTACCGCTGTTTTGGTATTCTCAAGGGCACAAAATATCACAAATGACTTCTTGCTAGGAGATTTTTATGAAACAGATCTTCAAAAACAATACACAGCATCACGGTGCGCGGCTCCCCGGAATGGAATCCTTGACAGAGCTTTACAAGGTCGGTTCAGGACCTTCGAGCTCGCACACCATCGGCCCCGAGCGCGCTTGCTTGTTAGCACTGAAAAAGTTCCCTGCGGCTGATGAATTTTGCGTAACGCTTTACGGTTCTCTTGCCAAAACCGGTAAGGGACACGGCACCGATACCATCATTCGCAAGACCTTTTATCCTATGCCTTGCGAGATTATCTTTGATCCCGAAAATGAGGATATTCCCCACCCCAACACTTTGGACGTGGCGGCACTTTCCAAAGGTCACGAGTTTGGGCGCTTACGTATTATGAGCGTAGGCGGCGGTCGTATTCAAGTTGATGGCGAGGCAGCGGAAGAGCCGAAAATGCATTACACGCTCAAAACATGGAAAGACATTCGCACTTACTGCGAGGAAAAGAACATTCGCCTATGGCAATTTGCTGAGGAAAATGAAGGTCCCGAATTTTGGCTCTATATGACCGATATGTGGGAAGCGATGAAGGCATCCATTCGCGCAGGACTTGAATGTGAGGGTGAGTTGCCCGGCGGCTTGCACGTACAAAGAAAAGCGAAGTATCTCTACTATCGCCGCTCGCTTGGAGAAAGTAGCGAAACACGCGAGAACCGCTTGGTTTGCTCCTACGCCTTTGCGGTAAGTGAGCAGAATGCTGCAGGCGAGAAGATTGTCACCGCTCCCACTTGCGGTGCTTCCGGCGTGCTCCCTGCTGTTCTTTACTACGAGCAACACAAAAACGGATTTGCCGATTGGGAGGTCGTTCGCGCACTTGCCGCGGGTGGGATTATTGGCAATCTTATTAAGACAAATGCATCCATTTCGGGTGCGGAGTGCGGATGCCAAGCCGAGATCGGCACGGCGTGCGCCATGGCAGCGGCGGCACTTGGCGAGTTGTTCCAGCTCAGTCTGGATAAGATAGAATATGCCGCAGAAATTGCCATTGAACATCATTTGGGACTGACCTGCGACCCCATTTGCGGTCTTGTGCAGATCCCGTGCATTGAGCGAAATGCGGTTGCCGCGATGCGCGCCATCAATGCGGTCACGCTTTCCGACTTCCTTTCCGACACGCGAATGATTTCTTTTGACAAGGTCGTTCGTGCGATGATGGAGACCGGCCGCGATATGTCCGATCTTTACAAGGAAACATCTGAAGGTGGACTTGCAACTTTGGGTGTGGAGAAGAAAGATTGACAAGGTTATCTGCTTTTTTCAAAAAACTCTTGAAACATCCCATATTTTTGTGATATAATAATACAGATATAGAAAATTTTGAGACAAATCGCCCCTTGGGGCTTTGGAGGTAAGAATTGATCGTTGCATTGGAAGATGCCAAGTATAAGCTGCTTGGTATGAGAGAGAGCATTGAGGAGCTCGGCTCCGCTTTGCGAATTGAAGAGACTAAAGAATTGCTTTTTGACCTTGAGGCGCAAACACAGGCTCCCGATTTTTGGAACAGCACCGAAAAATCGAGCAAGGTGTTGCAAACAATTAAGCAAGGTCAGGATAAGGTTGCGGGCTATGAAAAGCTTTGCGCGCGTCTTGAGGATGCTATCGCTTTAGCTGAAATGGCAATCGAAGAAAACGACGAAAGCTATGTAGAAGAAGTGCAAAGCGAGCTCGATGCCATTGTTGCCGAGGAAGAAACCCGCCGTATTGAGGTGCTCCTTTCGGGCGAGTACGACAAGAGCAACGCCATTGTTTCCTTCCACCCCGGTGCCGGCGGCACCGAGGCGCAGGACTGGGCACAAATGCTCTACCGTATGATCACCCGTTGGGCCGAAAAGCGCGGATTTAACGTCAAGCTGACCGACTGGCTCGACGGTGACGGCGCCGGCATTAAGAGTGC
>JAZQKM010000114.1:0-3763 GCA_045542155.1 Eubacteriales bacterium | reverse complement strand
GTTATCGTCTGCATAAAGATCACTACTTGCATTGTCTGTCAAAATTTGGTTGACTTCTGCATCGTCATAAAGATCGATGTAGTGAACACCGTATGCTGCGCAAAGTGCCTTTGCTTGAGCATAGTATGCGCTCATATCCTTATCGCCGGTAACATCAGTGTTTACTCTGTGATCGGCAATGTAATAGATTTCTGCTTTGGGCCACTTGGCAATTGCATCATAGAACATCAATTGCAAGCCACCGGCAAAGGTAGCCACACGAGCATTTTCGACCAAAACACTACGATCGGTGGTTGCGGGAAGCGCTTCACCAACGGCAATATTTTGACGCGCATCATTAATGCCACCTTGGAAGATTACCATATCGTAAGTTTTCGTTTCCATGAGTCCAGTTCTCAAAAGATCCCACTCATACTTAACGTTGGGTTTGCCTGTCTTACCAACCGTTGCGCCTGCAGCAGACATATTAGTGGGGATAAGACCGGTTGCGAGTGCAAGACGTCTTGCATAGGATGTGGAAGGATTGATATAAGAAGCGGGTGTGTCGTAATCACCGTAGGTTATAGAATCACCTACGAAGAGTGCTTTTTTACCGTAGAATGCATGCGCTTTAACGTCTGCGGAAGGCTCAGCAATTTCGAGAGCTTCGCGGAAAGCTGCGGGATCGAAAGACTGATTCTTGGTTACCAAAACATTACCATCATTGTAAAGGCCACTATGAACAGCAACCTTAACGTATGCAACTTCTTTTGCATCGGGATTGATCAAATTGCCGTCTTTATCTACGGGTCTTGCGGGAATGACGTGAGAATAGATAGCATAATCGTTACCAACGGCCTTCACAAAGTCAATACCGCTATCACCCTTCTTGTACTTTCTGATTTCATTGAAATCAGCATCATATTCGTACAAAACAGTTTGGGATTCCTTTGTGCTAATAGCACCCATGGTAATGGTATCACCGGGAATAACCTTGATAAAGTTGGATTGAACGTATACGTTTGCTGCACTGTTTTGAGTTGCAGAAGTATCGGGGGTAGCCTTGGTTTGGAAGAGGTTCCAGAGGCCTTCATAGTCCTCGGGCTTTTCCTCAGCAATTGCCGGAGGCGGGATGCGCAGACCTACACTTTCGATATCCCAACCTTGTGCGTCAGCGTATGCATAATACTCTTTTACAGTAAAGGGACGCTCACAGGTTGCGAGAATATATTCGGAAAAGGTGTTGGGAAGCTTTAAAGCAGCATATTTGGCATAGGCGCCACTGATTTTTACCACTTTAATTTTCAAAATAACAGATCCGTCCGGAAATTCGTCAATGATATTATCCTGCAGTTCACCGATTTTTTTGGGAGAACCGCCTGCAGCACCGGTACCCTTGTACCAATACGCGATAAGGTCATTGTAAATTTTATCATTGCCTCTGGGATCGGGGCAAGGACCAACATAGATATATCTGTCACCGCTAGATGCATGTGTGATTTCAAAAGCCTTACTTGCAAGCACGCCGGCTTCTTCGGTCAGTTCGCCATCTTTGTTTACTGTGCTGGGCGCAGAATCGAGCTTGTTCAGCTCGTAAACATTAACGATGTCACTGATATCAACTGTTTCTTCTGTGGTTTCACCGGCTTCTCCTGCTGCACTTACAGCAAAGGTAGCAAGTGTGGGAACGAGCATCATAGCAATCAAAATGAAGGCCAAAATGCGAGTCAAATTTTTCTTCATAAGAAAACCCCTTTCATAAATAAATATGGTAAATACATTATAGCATTTTATCGCTATTTTTTAAAGATGTATTTTTACCAATTTTCAACACTTTTTTTTGGTAAAATTGCATACCAAATTTTATGGAATAATTTTTTTTTACAACTTCCCTTTTGCTTTTAAGCATTTTTCCCTTTTTTGTTGACTTTTTGAGCAAAAGGTAGTATAATAGACTAGAAATAAGCAAACAAGGAGAACGACTATGACTGCTGAACAAATCAAACAAGAAATTTGCGAGGTTGGACACCGCCTTTACGATCACGGCTTTGTTGCCGCAAACGACGGCAATATTTCTGTAAAATTTAACGAAAACGAATTTTATTGCACTCCCACAGGTGTTTCGAAAGGCTCTTTAACACCTGATATGATTATAAAAATCGATGCGGAAGGCAATAAAATTGAAGGAGCGCTTAACCCTTCTTCCGAAATTAAAATGCACTTGCGCGTATTTCGTGAGCGCCCCGATGTAAATGCAGTCGTTCATGCGCACCCACCTGTTGCAACCGCATTTACCGTTGCAGGCATACCGCTTGACCGTTACATCCTTCCCGAGGCAGTGCTTACTATCGGTGATGTTCCTACTTGTGACTATGCTACCCCTTCTACCATGGAAATCCCCGATTCGTTGATGCCCTATATCCAAGAACACGATGCATTTATGCTCAAAAATCATGGTGCTCTCACCGTAGGCAATACCCTTACCCGCGCTTTCTTTACCATGGAAGAGGTTGAATTCAATGCAAAAATTATGAAATACGCCATGGAACTTGGCAGAATTCAAGAAATCTCTGAGGAAAAAATGTATGAGTTGATGGATCTGCGTGCAAGATTTGGCCTCCCCGGTAAACATCCCGGTTATAAGACTGTCGAGGAGCGCGCAAAGAATCCCGCAAGCACGCTCAATAACCCCGCGCTCAAATAAGGAGAATGCTATGACACAACAGGAACTTTATCAAATTGCGAAAGAAAGATATGCAACGGTTGGAATTGATACCGAAGCAGCTATCGAAAAGATGCTTAACATACCAATTTCGATGCACTGTTGGCAAGGTGATGACGTTAAGGGGTTTGAAAACTCCGGCGAATTGACCGGTGGTATTCAAACTACAGGCAATTACCCCGGTGCTGCACGCACCCCCGATGAGCTGATGCAGGATATTGACAAAGCATTCTCTCTCATCCCGGGAAAACATAAGGTAAACGTACACGCTTGCTACGGTATTTACGAGGACGGAAAAATCGCCGACCGTGATGAAATCAAACCCGAACATTTTGCCAAATGGGTGGAATTTGCAAAGGAACGCGGCATCGGTTTGGACTTCAACCCTACCTATTTCTCTCATCCGTTAGCTGAAAACGGAACGCTTACCAATCCAAATGAGGAAATTCGCGCATTTTGGATTCGTCACGGCATCGCCTGTATTCGCATCTCCGAATATTTTGCAAGAGAGACAGGATCCCCCTGCCTGATGAACATTTGGATTCCCGATGGCTTTAAGGATATTCCCGCCGACCGTCTCGGGCCCCGTATGCGCTTTATGGATTCTCTTGACCAAATTCTTGGTTGCGGATACGATAAAGAGCTCGTCTACGTAACGCTTGAATCCAAGGTGTTTGGCATCGGTTTGGAATCCTACACAGCGGGCTCTGCCGAATTTGCGCTCTCTTATGCCACTACAAGAGGCATTGTTCCATTGATGGATAACGGACATTATCACCCCACCGAGGTGGTATCCGATAAGATTTCCGCACTTCTCTGCTTCAATCCCAAAATCGCGCTCCATATTACACGCGGTGTGCGTTGGGACTCTGACCACGTTGTCAGATATGATGATGAAACGCAAGAAATGATGAAAGAAGTTGTACGCAATCACGCACTCGACCGTGTGATCCTCGCTACCGACTATTTCGATGCTTCTATCAATCGCATCGCAGCTTGGGTGATTGGCATGCGATCTGTCCAAAAATCGCTCCTAACAGCGCTTTTGATGCCAAGTCGGAT
>JAZQKM010000113.1:0-5956 GCA_045542155.1 Eubacteriales bacterium | reverse complement strand
AGGTAGAGGGGATCGCCAAGAGCGCCGGGCTCTTTGGTTCTGTCAAGAACTGCGATCTTCTTAACGGTTGCGGGAATAGCCTCTGCGAGCTTTTCTGCAACGAAGGGACGGTACAGACGAACCTTTACAAGACCAACCTTTTCGCCCTCTGCGAGCTTGAAGTTGATAACCTCTTCAATAGCGTCACAAACGGAGCCCATAGCGATGATGATCTTTTCAGCATCGGGAGCGCCGTAGTAGTTGAAGAGCTTGTAGTCGGTGCCGAGCTTGGCATTAACCTTGTCCATATATTCCTCAACGATTGCAGGGAGTGCATCGTAGTAGGGGTTGCAAGCTTCTCTGTGTTGGAAGAAGATGTCACCGTTTTCTGCGGAGCCGCGGAGAACAGGGTGCTCGGGGTTGAGAGCGCGAGCGCGGAATGCAGCGATTGCATCCTTATCAACCATTTCTTCAAGATCCTTGTAATCCCAAGCTTCGATCTTTTGGATCTCGTGAGAGGTACGGAAGCCGTCGAAGAAGTTGAGGAAAGGAACGCGACCCTTGATGGTTGCGAGGTGAGCAACAGCACCGAGGTCCATAATTTCCTGTTGGTTGGATTCTGCCATCATAGCAAAGCCGGTTTGGCGGCACGCGTAAACGTCGGAGTGGTCACCGAAGATGTTGAGCGCGTGAGAAGCTACGCAACGAGCGGAAACGTGGATAACGCAGGGAAGGAGCTCGCCTGCGATCTTATACATATTGGGAATCATCAAAAGCAGACCCTGAGAAGCGGTGTAGGTGGTGGTGAGAGCACCTGCTGCCAAAGAACCGTGAACGGCACCTGCAGCACCTGCTTCAGATTGCATCTCCATCATCTTAACAGTGTCACCGAAGATGTTTCTTGCGGGCTCACCGAAAATATTCTTGTCGGTAGCAGCCCAGGTGTCGGTTACTTCTGCCATGGGAGAGGAAGGAGTAATCGGGTAGATTGCGGCAACTTCCGTAAACGCGTAGGAAACGTGCGCGGCGGCGGTGTTACCGTCCATTGAAATCTTTCTTCTTTCAATAGCCATTGGAAAAAAGTCCTCCTATAAGTATTAAATAAAAGATGATAGTTTCTATCTCACCCCATATCATAACACAAAACGCGAGAAAAGTAAAGAGTTTTTTCAAAAAATGTCTAAAAAATATCAATGGTAAAGAAAAAAGATGTTGGAAAGAAGAGAAAAGGAAAACAAAAGAGAAAATATTTTGCAAAGAAATAAAAAAACAAACAATCAACCCGCAAAAGTTCGACTTCGCTCAGGATGACATATAGAATTTTTGTTTAGGGATGTGCGTTAGAGAAGGCGGGCGATTCGTGAATCGCCCCTACGAGGTGAATAAACATTTATCGGTAGGGGACGACGTCCCGCAACAATAAAATTTTTGAAAAACAAAGAGACACCCCCGCGGCACGCCGCGGGGGTATAGCTGGTTTTTATTTGTTTTTTATTTTCCAAAATCGGGATAGTCACCGAAGTTTTCAATATGCGGTGTCGTGTCGTTATATACTTGATATCCAAGAATTTCAATAATAGTGCCTTCCACATAGTGCATTCCCGTATCGGGTCCACCGTATCCGCTATGCACGTCGTATACGGTGTAAAGGATGGCTCTGTATTCTACACTGCCGCCGTCCTTGAACTGTCCCCGAATGGGAAACAGCAAAATCAGGGCAACCAAAATCAAAATGATGATAATTGCTTTTTTCATAACGTATCCTCCGTTATTTCAAGAATTTTGAAATCTCTTATTTTTGGAGAGCGTTCTTCTTTGCTTTTCTTTTTGCTCTCGCGCGGCGGATGATGAGGATAACGGGAATGAGCACAATGACAATCAAAACAAGGAAGGGAAGTGCTTCTGCAAGTCCGACTGTAAAGTCCTCGATGAACTCGCAAAATGATACCCAACCGCCCGCAAACGCATTCTTGATGCGTGTGCCAAAGCCTTCTTCCTCGGCGGGGGTGTATTCAACAACCTCGTTGATATAAAGGCTTACGGTGGAGTATGCAATGCGGCTGTCGTAGTTGTTCAGCTGTGCCTGATAGCGCGCGATTTGCTGCTTGACCTCGGAAAGACGCGTTTGAATGGTGAGCCAAAAATCATAATCCTTTTGGTTGTCAAGGGATTGCATCATGTTCAAAAGGGAGTCGCGTTCTATCTGTAATTCTTCCATCGTTGCTTCAATCGAGTAGTAGCTGTCGCTGACGTCTTGAACGTAAGAATTGTTACGTGTAACGTTGAGCGTGTTGCCGATGGAGTTTACAAAGGCATCTGCATTTTCGGCAGGAATGCGGAATTTGTAGGAGGCATAGCGCGCCATTTTGGAGTTGTAATTGCGGTTGGAAACAGAGCTGCTTTCCACGTATCCGCCGTACGCGGCGACAAGCGTCTCCAAGCTTGCAACGGTAGCGTCAAATTCCTTGGTCTCGGCATTGAGGTCATAGGTCTTGATGATTTTGCGCTCTGCGCCGGTGTCGGCGGGGGGCACTGTGGAGTTGAGCTTGTCATTGGTCATACCAATTTCGGGAGCTTCATTTTTGGGAGCGCTCGAATCAATATCAAAGCCGTTGCCAAAGCCTTCGTTTGCTTTGGCACAGGAGCCCAGACACAAAGCAGGCAACAAAAGAAGAACAACAAGAACAAGACGGAACAATTTGTTTTTCATAATAGAACCTCCAACGATAATATCGGTAATCAATTCAAGGGGTTTCCGTTGGCATCGCATTGGATGATGGCAAACACGTTAGGAACAACGGGGGGATAGATTTCTTGCACCATTGTGTCATATTCCACAATGATGTAGTCGCCTACGGCGGGAGCGGCATAGCCATCAAAATTGGTGGAAACGTAAACAGGGCTGCCGTTCCCAAGACCGGACGTGCTTTTGTCGATAACGGTAACGAATAATTGCGTTTCGCCAACCTCGGTGACCTTAGCTACAAAACACGCCGAGGGCTCGGGTTGGGGCTTGCAGGATGCGAAGCAGAGAAGGGGGAAAATAAGCAGAGCGATGAGCACCAAACAGAAAAATCTATTCTTTTTCATAACGCACCTCTTAAATGTTTTATTTTGCGTTCAGCTTTGTCAAGAGGGTGCGGAACTCGGCGCGCTCGGGATAGTCGGAAAGATCAAGTGCGTTGAGTGAGTGCAAAATGTTATCAAGATCAAAGTCCTCGGGCAGATATTGGCTGTCGTGCAGGAGCATACAGGTCTCAATGACCGCTATCATAAAGGCACGGTCGGCATCCGGTGTTTTGATATAATCGGCATAACCGATATTGTAGAGATTGGCGAGCACAGATGTGCTTTCGTCGGGGAGCTTGTAGTTCACGGCAAGCTCCAGCCACTGTGCATCATCAACCCTTGCACCGTCGGCAAGGCGCAGCTCGTAGCATACAGTAATTTGATGTCCTGCGCCTACTTCGCCTGCATCCTTGGTGTCATCGGTAAAATCTTCTTCATTCAAAATTCTGTTCTCATATCCAATCAGGCGGTAAGAAGCAACGTAGGACTTGTTAAAGGTGATCTGCATTTTCACGTCCTTTGCAACAGTGTAAAGGTTTGCTAAAAGGTCGGTGGAAAAGATCTTTTCAGCCTCTCCCTCACCGTCCACATAGAGGTAAACGCCGTTGCCGTTGTCGGCAAGCGTCTCCATCTTTTGGTCGCGGTAGTTACCCGTGCCAAAGCCGAGAACAGAGAGAAAGATGCCCGCATCACGCTTTTGCGTGATATATTGCTTGAGAGCGGACTCGGAAGAAATACCCACGTTCAGGTCGCCGTCCGATGCCATAATAATGCGGTTGTTGCCACCCTCAATGCGGTGCTTTTCGGCAATTTGATATGCCTTTTGCAGTCCCGCCTCGCCGTTTGTTGAGCCGCTTGCATTGAGCGAATTGATGGCGGCGAGAATGGTTTCTTTCTTATTTCCCGTGCAGCCGTCGAGCACAACGGATTCCTTGCCTGAATAGGTGACGATCGAAATGATGTCATTTTCACCGAGCTGATCGGTCAGGTGAGAAAATGTTTTTTTCAAGAGAGGGAGCTTGTCGGAGGACATCATAGAACCCGACACGTCAATCAAAAATACGAGGTTATTGCCCAAAGTGGGTGTTGCATTTGCGGCCTGCAAGGTCATTGAAAGCAGCACGTTGTTCTCGTTCCAAGGGCAGGGGAGCAGTACGGGATTGACAGAAAACAATTCGTTTTCACCCGGTTGTTCTGCCGTGTATTTGAAGTAGTTGAGAAATTCCTCGGTGCGGAAGTTGGAGGAGTAACGGCTGAGCTCTTGCCAAGAGTAACCACTGTTGACGAGCTTACGGAAATAGGTATAGGAAGCGGTGTCAACGTCGGCAGAGAGTGTGGATTTGTGGTTCTCATCGGTGGCAATAAAAGGATTTTCCACAAATTTGTTGGGGGTGTCCTCATTGGTGCCTTTGTCGGGTTCGCCGGGGGAGTTTTCGGGTAAAACTACCGCATTGTTTTTGTTGGGGGCTTGAGGAAAACCCTCTTCGTTTGGGGCATTGTTTTTTGGTGCTGCGTTGCAGGATGCAAGAGAAAAGAGTGTAACGGTTGCGAGAAGAATAAAGAGAATCGAATAAATTTTGCGTTTCATAAAAATACCATCCTTTCGGTTTTTATGGGTTCAAAATATCCGAAATACAGGAGATGAGGTCAGAGGAGGGAAGGATTTCGGCCTCGTAGTCAAAGAGGACTGCGTGACCTTTGTTGCCGTCGGTGTTTTTGAGATACGGCGAGAGAACGGTGCCGTCCTCGCAGACCAGCCAAACGCGGCATAAGAGGTCGGGGGAGCTTGCTCCAACAGACTCGCCCTTGCCCAAGAGGTTATTGAGGCGTGATGCCTCGTTCTTGGTCAAGTTGCGGCTACGGTAAAGCGTTTCGTCGCCCTCGTATTGCAAAACCAGATAGGTCGAGCCGAAATAATCGAGCTCGCCCGCCGATGTTGCGGTGCACTGCAAGGCCTCGCGGTTATCACTCAAAAAGCTGTCCAGTGTTGCGGACTGTGGTGCTTCGGGAACGTCTGCCTTGTCGAACACATTGAACACGTTATCGAACAAGGGAGAATTTAACAGCCCACCGCCAACAAGCGCAACTGCAAGAATGCAGGCGACCGCTGCAATCCACGTGCGCGGATTTCTGCGTTCCTTTTTGTAGGCAAGCGCTTCTTGCAGATAGACGTCGCTGACGTTGCCGATCTCGTCGAGAAGGAATGCGGCTTTTTTCATTTTATTATGATTCATAACAAGTCACACGCCTCCAATCTTTGTTTGAGTTGCTCGCGCAAGCGATGCAGAACGACCTTTACCTTTGCCTCTCCAATTCCCATTTCTTGGGCGATGACGCCCACCGGCTGTGCGTAAAAGTAGCGACGCACAAAAATGGCACGCTTTTCCTCGGAGAGAGTTCCCAAAAAGGAATTCAACTCGCCGCGCAAAAGACCGCGCTGATATTCTGCCGCGGGTGTGTTCTCATCGGGAATGCACTCGGTCAATTCCTCAACCACACCGGCAACACCGCCACGCTTCTCTCGGTGATCACGCCGCCAGCGGTCAATCGAGAGCCGCCGCGTGATTTTGGAAAGAAACGGACCAAGGTACATCGGTCGAGCCGAAGGCATCGTGTTCCACGCACCGAGATAGGTGTCGTTGACACATTCCTCGGCGTCCTCGTGAGAGGAAAGCAGGGAATAGGAAAGAGAATGCAGCATCTTGCCGTATTTTTTCTCGGTTTCGGCAATCGCCTTCTCTTTTCGTTCCCAGTAAAGATCAACGATTTTGTAGTCCTCCATAAATTTCTCCTGATTTTTTTCGGGCTTCACTATATATCTCGCCCTTTTGTGCCAAAGGTTACACTTTTTTCTAAAAATTTTCCAAAAATTTTTCTACCATTATCATATCAAAAAACGGCGCGATTG
>JAZQKM010000112.1:0-11760 GCA_045542155.1 Eubacteriales bacterium | reverse complement strand
TAAAATGGGGGCAGAATGCTCTCAAACGAGTCAGAAAGGATAGTACCTTCTCATGATAAAAATCGAGCATCTTGTAAAAAATTACGGTACCACCTGCGCGGTGGATGATATCAGCTTTGCGGTAGAGGAAGGAGAGATTGTCGGTCTTTTGGGCCCCAACGGTGCGGGCAAGAGTACCACAATGAACATTCTCACGGGATATCTTTCTTCAACCTCGGGCAAGGCTTGCATTGCGGGTATTGATATTCTCAGTGACCCCATCGGTGCTAAAAAGCTTATCGGCTACCTGCCCGAGCAACCGCCCCTCTATTTGGATATGACGGTTGGGGAATACCTCAATTTTGCATACGACCTCAAGTGCTGCAAGCTGAACCGTGAAGAGCATTTGAAAACCATTTGTGAAACGGTCAAAATCAGTGATATGTACCACAAGGTCATTCGCACGCTTTCCAAGGGCTACCGTCAAAGAGTGGGTATTGCGCAGGCACTCATCGGCAATCCCAAGGTCATTATTTTCGACGAACCCACCGTCGGTCTTGACCCCAAGCAGATTATCGAAATCAGAAATTTGATTCGCAGCTTGGGCAAGGCACACACGGTTATTCTTTCCACGCACATTCTGCAAGAGGTGCAGGCTGTTTGTGACCGTATTGTCATTATCAACAAGGGCAAGATTGTTGCAAACGAAAAGACCGAAAACATTGCAAACGTAATGAGCCGCAATCGCCGCTTCAACATCAAAATTGTCGGCCCTCAAAAGGACGTGCTTGCAATGCTCCGTTCTATGCCCGGCATCACCTATGCCGAGAGCTTGGCTGAGCGCGACGGTGATGCGTACTCCTATATGATTGAGAGCGATTCCGGCATTGATATTCGCAAAAAGTTGTTCTATCAGTTGGTTGAGCGCAACTGGCCCCTTATCGGTATGGAATCGATGGGTATGAGCCTTGAAGATATCTTCATTTCGGTTGTCGACCACTCCGAAGAAAAGAAGACACCGGGCTCTATGCGCGAGCGCGTAGCGCGCAAGAACCGCAGAGGACAGGCTGCCAACCAAGAAAAGGAACTTGGTGCCGCACTCTATGCCGATGCAGAGCGCCAAAGAGCAGAGGCTGCGAAAGCTGCCGACGAGGATTTTGACGAAGAATAAGCTGTCAACCTCCAAACGCTCATTCACTCATTACAGAAAGGAATTGCTGTTTTATGTTTGCCATTTATCGAAAAGAGTTATCCTCTTACTTCATCAATCCCATCGGATACGTTTATTTGGGAATCTTTTTGGTGTTCTCGGCTCTGCTTTGCTGCTATACGACCATTATTGCGGGCACCTATAACACCAGCCAATATTTCTTCTACCTCATCATTGCTTTTGTCATTCTCATTCCGCTTTTGACGATGAGACTGTTTGCCGAGGAAAGAAAAATGCGCACCGAGCAGATGCTCCTGACCGCGCCCGTCACCATTACGGGTATGGTTCTTGGAAAGTATCTTGCGGCGCTTACACTGTTTGTTGGTGGCGTGTTGCTTTCCTGCATCAATTTCATTCCTTTGTATGTAATCGCCAACGCAGAGCGTGGCGGAGCAGAGTATACTCTAACGCATATCGGCCCCGTAACGGGACAGATTGTCGGTTCTCTTTTAGCACTCATTCTTTTGGGTGCGGCTCTCATCGCCATTGGAACCTTTATTTCGGCAATGACCGAAAATCAACTTTCCGCGGCCGTTATCACCATTGGTGTGATTGCCGCAATGGTTCTTCTTAATGTATTCAACACCCTGACCGATGCAAGCGGACAACCCATTATTGGCAGCTATGCGATTCGTTTTGTAATCGATTGGGTATCGGTGCTCAGCCGTTATACCAACTTCAGCGCAGGCGTGTTCGACTATGCGGCGCTCCTGTATTATGCATCACTTGCATTTGTTTTCCTGTTCCTGACCGTGCGCGTTTACGAAAAGCGCCGTTGGGGTTGATGCATTGGAGGAAGAGCATTTATGAAAAAACGATTGATACGCAACAAAAAGGTGCGTTATGCCACAGTAGCGGCAGTGCTTACCGCTATGGTGATTTTGGTGGCAGTGCTTGCCAACGTTGTGTTATCCTCGGTGGTTGAGCGTTACGAGCTCTACACGCCTATGACGCCCACCATGGCGTTTGACGTTACCGAGGATTGCTACGGCGTTTTGGAAAGCACGTTTGAAGCCTATCGCCAAGAGGATGGCACCTTGCCCACCATTGAGATTTGGTTTTGCAACCTTGAGGATGCCGTAAAGGCAGAGGGAAGCGAGAACTATTATCTCTATTACACGGCAAAGGCTTTGGCAGAACGCTTCGACAACATCAAATTGATATATCACGATATCTACCTCAATCCCGAACCTGTTAAGGATTACACGAAAAGCATTAATCCGCTTACCGGGGAAGAGATCGTCACGTCGTTAAACAACTCTAGTGTGATTGTGGTTTGCGGCGACTATCACCGCGTTTACAGGTGGACGGATTTCTATGTGTTTGCCGATGAAACCAGCACAGAGCCTTGGGCATACAGCGGTGAGCGCAAGCTCAGCTCCGCCTTGATGCACGCCATCGACGATGACCCTCGCATCGCGTGTTTGTTGACCAATCACGGCGAGGTCTCCTATGACTATGAGCTTTTGACTATTCTCGATGATGCAGGATACACGGTTGTTTATATGGATTTGTACAGAGACCCCATTCCCGCAACCTGCGACGTCATTATCAGCTATAACCCTAATACCGACTTGGTATCCGATGATCTTTCCAATATCTCCGAGGAACAAATTCTGAACGACTTTTTGGCAAAGGACGGACATTCCTTCTTCCTCTTCATGGAGAACGGAACCCCGAAAATGCCCAACTTTGAAAAGTTTGTTAAGGAGTGGGGTATTGAAACCGCGTATGCAAAGAACGCAACCACGGGTGTTTCTTACCGTTACACCGTGCAGGATACCTCGGCCTCTCTAACCTCTGACGGATATACCATCTACGGCCACGCTGCTATGGAAGAAGGTAACCGCTTTGTTGATGCGGAAAACGAGTACGTTATTTTCGGTAACTCAACCGCTCTTGCCGTAACGGGTGAGGGATATATCGCACAACAGAACGGCACCTACGTGAACACGAGCGGTAACCGCACACTCTATCCCTTGTACCGCAGTAGTGAAAGCACTCTTCACTGGGCAAACGGACAGGTCGTTGACGGCGGCTCTTGCATTTTGATGAGCTTGACCGAGCAAACAAATGCTACGGGCTCCTCTTACGTTGGCGTTATCTCCTCGGTAGAGTTTGGCAGACGAAACTATCTGCAATCTGCCGTATACGATAATGGCGACGTATTGCTTACTTTGTTTGAAGAGATTGGCGGCCGCAAGGCTCCCACGGGGCTGACCATCAAGCCCTTTGCATCCTACGATATCAGCACCATTACCACCGCGCAAATGTTGCGTTGGACGATTGCGCTTGCAACCGTTCCCGCGGTAACTGTTTTGATAGTTGCGGCAGTTGTGCTTATCAAACGCCGCCGCGCATAAGAAAACCTCGAAGAAAGGAAAGAAACAGATATGAAATTCGGAAACGGATGGGAGCGCAAGCTCCGTCACGGCTCCGCCTCATTGGGACTGTGCATTATTGTGCTGGTTGCCGTTCTTTTGCTCAACGTTGGCATGACGGCACTTTGCACAAGTCAGTTTTGGTTTATTGACCTAACACCGCAGTCCACATATACCGTTTATCAGCAGCACAACAATCTGCAAAAGCAGAGCGGTCTGTATACGCTGATGGATGAGACTGTAAACTATTTGGAATATATCATCGAAGAGGCCAACAAGGATAGGGAAGAGCCCGTAAAGGTAGATATTATCTTTTGCTCCGAGCCCGACCAGTTGACCAAAACCGATGCTATGCGTTACGTATACTACACCGCGCTCGGTCTGCAAAAGCAGTTCCCTGATACCATCAAGGTCTCTTGGCGCGACGTATGGAGCAACCCTTCCTCGGTGGATATGTATCGCAGCACCTCTTATTCCACCATTTACCCCAGCAACGTTATCGTTGCCAGCGGTACGGAGTTCCGCATCAGCACAGCGCGCTCCTTCTACACCTACGATTCCGAATCGAACACCGACATACCGATTGGTTATAACGGTCAAAAGCAGTTTGTAAAGCAGATTTTGGACGTTACGGGTGCCGAGGCTCCCATCTGCTGCCTTACCGTTAACCACGGCGAGCCCTTTGCAAATTGGGATCTTAACGACCGCGCAAATTGGCCGGAATACAGCGAATTTATGAACGTTATCGAGGGTGCGGGATATGAGATTCAATTCCTTGACCTTGCAAATGAGGAGATCCCCGAGAACTGCCGCTTGATTTTGACCTTTGATCCCCAAACAGATTTTCTATCCTCTTTTGGCAATGAAAACGTAGACGTTTCCGAAACCAAAAAGCTTGACGCATTCTTGAATAAGTCTTATTCCTTTATGGTGTTTATGGATGCCGATACGCCGCACCTGCCCAACCTTGAGGAGTATTTGACCTTTTGGGGCATTGAATATCAACGTGCCAACGGTCAAAATGCGGCAGACGAAACGGTAAAAGGCAACTACGTTATCAAAGATGGAGCATACGCTCTTGACGGTGTTGGAAATACCTTTATTGCACAGTATCCCGTAGGCAGAGGCATCGGTGCGGCTGCGATGAGTGACATCATTTCCGCAGGAACCGAGCCCAAGATTGTTTTCGGCAATGCTATGCCCATTGCATTCTCCTCTATTTACGAGCGTGGCTACGTAATGGCAGATGAAAAGAACGGAACGCCTGCTTATACCTTTGCACACGCAACAAGAGACGGTTGGAACCGTATGATATACGACGTATTCCGTACGGGAACCACTGCAAACTACTCCGTTATGGCAGATGGCGAGGTTCTCAATGATGAGAACGGAGCTCCTATGGGCGGTACGGGTGTGTTCAACGTTATG
This sequence comes from Eubacteriales bacterium, assembly GCA_045542155.1. Classification (GTDB taxonomy): domain Bacteria; phylum Bacillota; class Clostridia; order Oscillospirales; family CAG-272; genus UMGS1865. The sequence continues at coordinate 6,762 of JAZQKM010000112.1, read as the reverse complement.
ACCATTTCCGCGGAACGTCGCACTGTTGGCGAGGGTATGGGATATACCACCGTTAATCAACCTTCCTTTGTGTGTGCGGTAGGCTCTACCGAGTTTGCAAAAAATGCACTTTTGGGTAGCACCGCTTATGGTAACACCGACGCACTTCTTTCGGTTTTGCGCTATATGGGTAAGGAAGTCAATCCCGTAGGCCTTAGCTTCCTCGCGCTTTACGATATGCAAATCAGTGAGGAGCAATATATGCCTACCGATAGCACCACGGGCGTGACGGAGATTGCTCCCGGTATTATCACTGCTACGGTTATTCTAACCGTTCTGCCCGCCCTTACCATGATTGTTACGGGTGTGGTCGTTTTGGTTAAAAGAAAAACACGCCGCCAAGCAGGTATTTAAGATCTTGAAGCAGGTTTTCAAAGAAAGGGAATATAACTAACCAATGAAAACAGAAACCATTATCAACTTGATATTCGATGCCAACCGCGGTAGTGTATCACAGCTGAGTCGCGAGGGTGTTGTGGGCGAGTCTTTTGGAAAGCTGCCAACACCTGTGCGCCGCGGCTACACCTTCCAAGGCTGGTATTACGGTGACGTGCTTGTCAATTCCGATAGCATAATCGAAGCGGATGAGGATATCCGTTTGGTGGCGCGTTGGGAGAAGGCCGCACCCGTAGCCGATAAAAAACGCTCGATGCTCAAGCGTCAAAAAACCGCCATTGTTGTATTAGCGGCGGTTGCGGTGGCTTTGATCATCACATTCATCATCGTGGCGCAGCTTATCGCTATTTATTCCTTTGTCGATACCTACACGTTAGACGGAGTAGAGCACAGCGATAAATATTACGTTAAGCGTCATGACGGTGTATATAAGCTTTTTGATGCCGACGGCAATCTGATGGATACCAATGGACAGTCGGAGAACGTCTTTATAGCACGCGGAAGTGGAAACCAATACAAAATAGATCCCGATACGGGCGAGCATACCCTGCGCGCGGTCGTTGATGCCGAGGACGGCGAATACGGCTCGGGCTCGGTGCTTTTGATGTTCCCGCAGGTACGCTCCGAGTATCTTTACTCCATTCAAATGAAAAACAAGCAAGGCGGCGATTATACCGTTTACCGCACCGCCGACGGCATGAAGATCAAAGGATTTGAGGATTCAAACCTGGAGTTTGACGAGAATTTGTATGCAAAGCTCTGCTTCTCCTGCGGCTATCTGCTTTCCAACCGCAAAATCAAAGCCAACGCCAACGACCCGATGATTCCGCTTGACGAAAACGGAAAACTCGACTACGCGGTTTACGGTCTGGATGAATCGCAGGTGCAAGCGACCTATACCATCAGCCAAATGCTCTTTAAAAAGAATGCTGACGGCAGTGATATGTATAAGGATGGCAAATACGTCATCGATTACAATGATGACGGTACTCCGAAAGCAGACCCCGAAAAAACTTACACCGTTTACGTTGGTGATGCCATTCTTTCGGGTGCAGGCTACTATGTCCGCCTTGAGGGCAGAGAATCGGTTTATATCGTTACCACCGACTATATTGGGGAAACCGTTCTGCAGCCCATCGAAGCATTGGTCGTTCCTCGCGTAGTTTTCCCCGTATCGGTCACTTATCACAGTATGGGTAGGAATTTTGTTTTGGGTAAGCTTACCGACTGGACGCAGGGCGAGGCAGATCTTGATACCATCGTTGCGTTTTCTTATTCCGAGCTCGAAGAGCGTATCAACACGGTAAACTCCACGCGCCCCTATCTGCCCGGTATCGACGTTATGTCGGGCTATAACATCAACGAGAACAGTGCCATTGCGGTATTTGAAAACTTCTATTCCATCGCGGCAAAATCCTGTCTCCGCATCGGCGTAACAGCCGAAACGATGAAGGAGTTTGACTTGGATAAGAACGTTTACTACCTCACCTATCAAACCTTTACGGGTAAATATAACGAGAACGGTGATAAGGAATATATCCGAAACGAGCTTTTCATCAGTCAGAAGACCAAGGACGGCACCTACTATGTAGCGGCCATGCCGTTTGATATGATTGTGGAAGTAGACCAATACTACCTTTCTTTCCTTGAGTGGGATTATATGAAGTGGTATAATGAGGCATTCATTTTCCATAACATTGCTTACGTTCGCGACGTGAAATTTGAATTCAACGGCGAAGCTTTTGGCTTCTCGGAAGACAAAATCTACGACTTTGAGTTGGATAACTCACTCAGCTACGCTTATTACGTAAACGAAAAGAATGAGTTTAAGGCAGTCAATCTGACCGACGGTAAGGTTTCGGTGGTTGGCAACAAAAAGGTTTACACAGTCAAGGGCAAGTCCTACGACATCGTAGCCGAGGTCAATCTCGACGAAGTAACGGTTGTGGGTGGCAAAGAGGTGGCTCTTGATTCCACACTGACAAACGTTGTTTACGTGCCCGAAAATTATTACTACACCAATGCCGAAGGGGAGGCAGTAAACGTCTACCCCGATTACGTGACAAAGATCATCGAACACGAACTCGCGACCGACAAGGACGGTAATTATCTTGGCGTACGCTATTATTACTCTGACCCGAGCTTGCGTGAGCCGATTCCCGTTCAACGCAGCTTGGGTGACCCCGTATACCGCTACACCTATCAAGGCAATATATACGAAGCAACGCTTGGCGTTACCGCCTCGGGACTTCGCGTTTCCTGCAACGGCGAGTTGATGGACTACAATATTTCCGATACGGGCATTGGCGATGACGGACAAGAGAAGTACGAAAGCATTACCGCTACCGATAACTTCCGCAGACTGCATATGCAGCTGCTCTCCTTCTCGCTCATTGGCGATATTGACCCCGAGGAATTTGCAAAAGCCAATAACGGAATGAGCGTTGAAGAATTCCTTGCAAGCAGCACAAAGAAGCCTATGGCAACCATTTCGATGCACGTAGAGGACTATGCAAGGGCACTCAACGGCTATGCAACCTACGACAAAAATGATAACGAGGTTCGTTTTTACGAAGAAAATATCTCGCAGCACTTGGTTTACAAGTTCTATCAGTATTCCGATTGGAAGGTTCTTGTCACTGTTGAGGTCTTTGAAGAGGACGAGAACGGCAATCTTGTTCCGTCGGTTACCGATGAAAACGGCAACCCTGTTGTTGTGGGTATGTTCTACGCATCTACCGCGACCTTGGAACAGCTTGCGGGCAGAGGGGAACAAAAAGGCGACCTTGACCGCTTTGTGAATGGCGAGCTTGTTGAAAGCAAAACGCAATATTAAATAAGGGGCTGATTCATTCAGCGCAGAACAAAAGCCACTTGGATAAAACAACCCCTAATATGCAAAAAAATAAGCATATCTCTATAAAGGTTGAAATCCGCCGAAAAATTCGGCGGATTTCTCCGTTTTAATGTGGCTTTTTAGTCGCGCTCGACCTCTCTGCCGTACCTTTGTACGGCGACGAGTGGTCGACCACGCCTTCTGCATCTAAATGATTCGCCCCTTTGTTTTATTATTTTTTGTCAGTCGGTATTCAAGTTTTTGATAAAGTCAATCAAATCTGCATAGCTTCCGTTTGGATAAACGGAAATATCGGCGTTTTTGGAATTGATAAGGTCATTGGTTAAAAGGAATACGCGAGCACCGAGTGTTTCGGCTACCATATCTTCGCCTACGTCATTGCCAACCATCAGGCACTCCTCGGGTTTAACGCCCAAGGCTTGCATCACGTCGCGGTAGTAATCGGGGTTGGGCTTGCAGTGACGGGAGTTTTCATAGGTTGTAATAAGCTCAAAATCCGAGGGGGAAAGTCCCGCCCAAGCAATGCGACGCTCGGTTGCCATTGCGGGGAAGATGGGGTTGGTTGCAAGTGCTGCTCGCAGTCCGCAAGTCTTCACGGTGTCAACGATTTCGCGTGCCGCGGGGGTGTAGCCGCAAGAGGTGCGTACCTTGTCAAAGTCCTCGCGGTAAAAGGCAGCAAAGAATTCTTCATCTTGACGTGCGGGCTTGCCGTAGGCATCTTCAAAGCCCTGCCAAAAACGCTCCTCGTTGGTCACGTCTCCGTTGTTTTTTACCATTGCGGCAGTTCCTTGCCAAATGGAGTCAATCAATTTTTGGGGGTCATATCCGAAAGGAGCAAGACGGCGGGCAAGCCCACCGAAATAAGCCTTGATAAATACGTTCTGGTCCATCGGCAACAGTGTGCCGTCAAGGTCGAACAATACGGTCGTTATTTTCATACGGTCTCCTTTTCTTCGTTGGATTCGGGTGGCTCATCTGGCAATACGTCCTCATCGTTTGGGGTGGTTTTGAGGAAGTAGAGCATAAAGGGAACGGACAAAAGTCCTGTGATAACGTCGGCGGCAGGCTGAGCCATTTGAATGCCTTGCAAGCCGAGCAAGCTGTGCAAAATCAACAATACGGGGATGAAAATCGCGCCCGAGCGCAAGAGCGAGAGCAGAGAAGCAATGCCCGCACGGCGAATGCTTTGATAGAGCATATTAACGGGAACCGAAAGCGAAAGAAACAAAATGCCGACGGTTGCATAACGCAGGGCGGGAACACCGATGAGGCGAACGTCGGGGTGCTCTTGGAAGAGGTAAACGATAGGCTCTGCAAAGATAAAGCCGAGAGAAGCCAATACCGACAAAAGGCAAAAACCGAACACGGTGGTAAAAATCAAGCCTTTTTTCACGCGGCGATACTTCTTTGCCTGATAATTAAAGGATGCCACGGGCTGGAATCCCTGACCGATACCAAGACCGACGAACATAACAAGAGAAGAGAAGCGGTTGACAACGCTCATTGCGGCAATGGCAGCATCTCCAAAGGCTTTGGTCAAATTGTTTAGAATACCGCCCGAAATGGAGTTGAGCCCTTGACGGATGAGAGAGGGGAAACCAACCTTGCAAATGCCGAGATATTCGCGCGCATCGCGGCTGATGGCACGTATTGAAATCGTACTTTGCGCCATACGCAAATACAAAAACAAAAGAATACAAAAGCTGATAGTTTGTGAAATCGCGGTTGCCATTCCTGCACCGAACACTCCAAGATTGAAGATGCGTATGAACAAATAGTCACCGAAGATGTTTAGAATACCGCCCGTAGTCAAGCCAATCATTGCATAAAAGGCTTTTCCCTCATAGCGCAGGTTGTTATTGAGTATCAATGAGCCAATCATAACGGGGCAAGCGGTCAGCACCCAAAAGCCGTAGTCGCGTGCATAGGGGAGTATTGTCTCGGTGCTTCCCAAAAGGCGGAGCAGAGGATTGAGGCAGAGGAGGCCGCCGACGGAAAGAACCAATCCCACACCGATACCTGTAAAGAACGCGGTGGAAACGTAGCGTGTAGCGCTTTTTGTGTCCTTATCGGCAAGCGCTTTGGAAACGAACGTTCCCGAGCCGTGACCGAGCATAAAGGCAATCGCCTGAATGATGGATTGCAGGGTGAACAAAATTCCCGTTGCTGCCTGTTGGCTCTCGCCCAGAGCTCCCACAAAGTAGGTGTCTGCTAAATTGTAAATGCCCGTAATGAGCATCGATATCGTTGTTGGAATTCCAAGGCCCACAATCAGCTTTGCTATGGGTGTTTCGGTCATTTTTTTGTAATAACGGTCTGCTTGCGTCATAAGGATACTCCTCATCTTTATAATCACCCATTATTATACAGATAATTTGCAGAAATTTCAACAAAAAAATGTAAACATTCTGTTTTGCGCAAAAGAGACTTCCAAAATCGGCAAAACCGAACTTTATTTTATAATATTTTATAAAACAATCAGAAAAAGTAAAAAAAGTTGGGGGAAAGCCTTGACAAAGTGCGGTAATCCGTTGTATAATGAATATGGAAAATGGGATTTCGAAAGGAGTTTTTTTAATATGGGTGCTGTTTTGGCAAAAATCCTCAATGCAGGCGGTGTTGGTGGAGCAATTCGCGAAGTCACCGACATGCTTGTTCTTTCTGCAGAGAGTATCAACATTCCCGAGCAGGCTGTACTGATTGCAGGATTGCTTCTCGCTGTTTTGGTTGGTACACTGGGGTATAAGTACATCAAGCTGGTGGCTATGGCTGTTTTCGGTATTATAGGATACGCTATCGGTTCCGAGTTTTTCTACATGGCAAACAACCTTTGGGGTTGGGAGCTTCCCGACTTTGTCGCCTATCTGTTTGGCATCGTTATGTTTGTTTTGTTGGGCGGCATAGCATACAAGAAGTTTGCATACGCATTGTTCTTTATGGCAGGCATGGCCGGCTTCTTGACAGGTTATTTCATCTATCCCAACTACTTCCTGGCTACAGCAATCGCAATTCTTGTTGCACTGCTGGCTATTAGCTTTATCCGTTATGGCTTTATAATCATTTTGTCTGTAACTTCAGGCTTCATACTTGCAAGTATGATTTCCGATTTGGTTCCCGATGTAAGATTCTTGAGCTTGACAGAAGGCTATGTTGGCATCATCATTGCAGTTGTTGCATCGCTCCTTTTCATGGCAATTCAGCTTCAAATGTCTCGCGTTGAGATCAAGAAGCTTAACAGTCTCAGAAGAGTAAAAATCCGCCGCGTATTTGATGCTTGGTGAGATTTGCGCAGAACAAAAGCTACATAAGAAGAATTCGGTTCAAAGCGAACCGAATTCTTTTTTTAAAAAAGAAAAAGTTTTTTCAAAAAAGGGCTTGCAATTTATATAAAACTATGATATAATATTGAGCGTTGCAGAAATGCACATAGGGGTATAGCTCAGTTGGTAGAGTACTGGTCTCCAAAACCA
>JAZQKM010000111.1:0-8162 GCA_045542155.1 Eubacteriales bacterium | reverse complement strand
AAATCGTCCACCCGACGGACGATACCAGTAGCTTTCATATATATCTATCTCCTTATTTTACAAATTACGCTGTTAGTATCTGTAAAAGCCAGGAGATTATACCGCCCAAAAGAAAAACTCCTTTGCTTGCCGCAAAGGAGTTTTTTGTTTTTGCTTGTGTAGCATTTACTTGCCGTATGTTTTGAAATCCCGGGGCGTACAGCCAAAGTATCTTTTTACAACTCTTGCAAAATATTTTGGGTCATTAAAACCGCTTTCATATGCGGCGTTTTCTATCGGCATACCGCCTGATATCAGATTCCTGGCGTATTCAAGTCTTAAACCCGTAATATATTCCGTCGGCGTTTTTTGATGGTACCTTTTAAAGAGCTGCCGAAACGCCGTTGCACCAATGCCCACTTCGGCACATATCATATCAACATTTATATTATTGTTTTTGTAATTGGAGTTTATAAAAGAAATCGCTTTTAAAAAGTACTTAGGGAGATTGGCTTTGGTTTCATTCTCAAGGATTGTACCCAAAATAGTATAAAACTGTGCCATAGCATAAACATCAAACCCCGGCTCCTTGTTTTCCCAAAGAGCAAGCGCTCGCAAAAACAGTTTATATATTTGCTCACCGTTTTGAAACGTGTATACCTCAATTTTGCTATCATCGTGCATCGTCACAAAGTGAATAACGATCATTTCGGTGTCGGTATACTCCGCATTATAACCCATACTTTGCGGAAGATATAAAATATCATTTGTATTTATATGATATTTGCTACCGCCGCATTTGATATCTGCGCTGCCGCTTATTCTAAATGCTAATGCCGAATATTCGCGTGCTTTTACATCAAAAGTGCCGCCTCCCCAACACATATGCTCAACACCGATGATTTGCAAAATAGGATTATTACCTTCATACAACATTTTGTTCACCTCTTTATCATTATAACACAACAATCGTACAATTCAACAGTTGAATAATCCACCTTTTTCGTTGAATAGTGAGTTTGTTTCTGTTTTATTGCAGTTTATTATTGATTTAGGGTGATTTCAAATGAGCGATTATCTATTACTGTCAAAAACGCAAATCAATATTTAAAGGAGAACGATACTATGGCAATCAAACACACAGCAGTAAGTTACTACGGAATGAATTATGTAGAGCACGCAATTGAAGATTTTAAGGAGATGAAGGAACATGGATGTGATACTGTTATCCTTGCGATAACAGAATTTGATATGGACTTCTGGTTCCCTAACATCAATAACATTGTAAAAGCGGCTCACGATTTGGGTCTTCGTGTTATTGCAGACCCTTGGGGTATTGGTAAATACTTCGGTGGCGAGCAGGTAAGCTTATTCCTGCAGAACAATATTCATCACCGTCAGGTTTCTGCCTATACAGGTGAAGTTTTAAATGCGGCTTGTTTTAACACCAATTCTTTCCGCGATTATTTCAAGAACATCTGCCTTAAAATCGCAAAGAACACCGAGGTAGACGGATTTTTCTGGGATGAGCCGCATTATGCTTACCCGAAGTCCTATGCCTCTATTACCGGCGGCGCGGGTGACGATTGGGCTTGCCGCTGTCCCGAATGTATGAAGAAATTCGAGGATTATTACGGCTACGAAATGCCTAAGTTTATGAACGATGATGTTAAACAGTTCCGTTGGCGTGAAGCTCTCTTTACCCTTAGCGACACATCGAAGGCACTGAAGGAGTATAACCCCGATCTTGAAATCACCTGTTGTGTTCACGCAACCCTTAACGGTTACTATGTAACAGAGCTTCGCGGTTACGACAACTGGGATATGGTAGCCTCCTGTCCTTACTTTGATGTATTCTCCACTACTATTATTAACTGGACATTACCCGAGAGTTTCTTCCGTGAAATTACCGAAAGAACTGTCGCTATGGCCAAAAAATACGGCAAACAGAGCGAACGTTGGATTATGGGCTACAATAAGCGTCCCGATGATTTCAGTCAGATCGACAAGGTCGTTGATATGTATGAGGAACTTGGCGTTGACCGTTTAGCTACCTGGACATACCGCGGTGGTTACGGAACAAGTGTTGCCGCAAAAGACCCGATAGAACTTTGGGATAACATAGGCAGAAACTACAAGAGAGTACTTAAAAAGGAGAATTGACTTATGAACGATTTTGGATACTATAAGGCAATTGTAGAGAACCTTGAAAAAGTAAATGCTACTCAACAGGAGAACATTAAAAAAGCGGCTTCTCTTATGGCAGATGCTATCGAGAATGACCGACTTATAAATGTTTACGGAGGAGGCGGTCACACCACACTTCCCGTAGGTGAAATGTTCTTCCGCGCGGGTGGACTTTCCTGTATCAATCCCATTATGGAAACAGGCCTTTCTGTATTTAATCAAGCACTTAAATATTTGGAGCTTGAAAGAACTGTAAATTACGGCAGTGCAATTATAAAATACTATGATCTTAAAAAAGATGATGTTCTGATAATTTATCACAACATAGGCATCAATCCTGCTACTATTGACGCGGCAATGGAAGCGAAAAAGAACGGCGTTAAAATTATTGCCGTTTCAAGTAAGGCTTGGCAAAAAGAAATGCCCGAGGACCATTTTATCCGTCATCCGAACAAAACGAATCTTAACGACTATGCCGATGTTTGCATAGAAGATTTTAACCCTGTTGGCGATGCTGTAGTAAATGTACCGGGACTTGAAACACCCATTGGACCCATTTCCAATATCGTCGATTTCTATATTGCCCACCTGCTTGAAATTGAGTGCGTTAAACAGTGTATCGACAGAGGGATAACCCCGCCTGTATGGTCGAGTGCAAATACGCCCGGCGGCGACCAAAAGAACGCGGCATATCTTGAAAAATACAAACCGAGAGTTAAAATGCTTTAATCGGAGGGTTATAAATGAAATCACTTCAAGAAAAATTAGAGTTTCTGCTGGACAAATATTCGGTGGAAGCAACGGCTGTCTTAAAAGACGGCAAGACCGCCATCATCGACGGCAAAGAAATTCCCCTGCTTTCTCACCGATTTGAAAGGCGTTTTATTGAGCTAAAAAACATTGTACAAGGCGGCACCTTGGTGGGTGTCAGCGTAATGCGTGTGGCTCGCACCGTAGAAAAGGATGCCGATCTTTTTGAGGAGCTTTACAGAGAGTTAGATATTTGTCAATATATCTTGGGCAAAGCCATTCAATCGGTGATGTCAATGGAAAACGGCAATGTGCTCAACACCATTGCAACCACCGAGGACGGTGTGGTCTGCACCCTTGAAATCTCTGCCACCCTGAAACGCGGCGAGCCTGCAAAGGATAAGCACGAGATTATTTCTCAAAGAGGCATCGCCTGCGATGTGGTAGTGGATGCACAGCTGAAGCAAGATTCTATTTACTTCTTCGGCAATGAAAACCAAACATACACCGATGTAGACTTTGAGCTGTACGGTCTTTCCGTCGAAGAGATCGCAATTGTTCGCTCCGCTTTTGTCATTGCAAAAAACGACACCGCCGAAGAGATGCTGACCCTTGATCGAACACTTCAAACTTTGATCGAAAAGGTGAAGCAAGCATTAAAAACGGGGGAAAGGCAGGTAATATAAGATGAAACCCTTAAAAATCGCAATGATGAGTATGACCCATGGTCACACCAGAAAATATTATCAAACCTTAAAAGACAATCCAAAACTTGATTGGGTTGCTGTTTCCACCGCCAATGATGAAGTAAAAGAAGTCTTCCTGAATAGCGTAGACGGCATCCCCTGCTACGACAGCGAACTGGAAATGTTGGACGCCCACCCCGAAATTGAAGCGGTGGTACTGGCCAGCGAAAACAGCGAACATCTGCGTCAGATGAAGCTTTGCGCCGAGCGTGGCATTCATATTCTTTCAATGAAGATTCCCACCTTCCAAATGGACGAATATGATGAAATGATTGATATTGTTGAAAAGAATAATCTTGTTTGCCAGATTGAGCTTGAAATGCACTATAACCCCGTAATCGTGCGAATGAAAGAGCTTATCGCCAATGGGGATATCGGCAAAATCAAGTCGTTTAATGCAACCAATATCACGCTATCGCCGGTGTGGGCATTCCCTTGGCAGGGCATTCCCGAGAAAAGCTACGGCAAGCGCGTGCCCATCAAAGAGGGCGACCCGCGTTTCCGCGGAGGTGCGCTGTGCGATCATCCCCATATCTTTGATATGATTCGCCACATGACAGGCAGCGATTTTGACAGTATTTATGCTGAGGTGGCTCCTAATATCCGCCCCGATATCGAAGAGGAGGATATGCTCTCGGTAATCGGCAGAATGAAAGACGGTACCGTTTTCTCTCTTGACCCCTCTTGGTCTAAGATGGAGGAGCGTATCAAGGTGCCGGGGCCTGGTTGGGAAGTGTTCCCCAAACGAATGGAGGTTAATATTACCCTGAACGGAGAAAAGGGCACCTTGATGGCAGACTGCTTTGGTCCTAATGTTTATCATAACGGTTGCCCCAATGATCGTTATACGGTACAGTATACCTATTTTGATGAGTGGATTGGGCTTATTGATGAGTTTGTTGACAATATCAGAAACTCTAAAACACCTCTTATCAATCTCAAATGGCATAGGCAGACAATCGAGGCTATGAACGCTTGCTACGAAAGCATTGCGACGGGTAAGGTTGTTAAATTACAATGAACATAGTAAAAAGCGAGGTGAACTTCACCTCGCTTTTTACTATGTATCTATTGATTTATGCAAATTTATAGCTCTTGATGTTATTATACCTCATTCATCCACTCTTCTGACAATGCTAGTTGCCTTCATATATCTTTCTCCTTTTCTCGTAGGGGCGATTATCAATCGCCCGCGGGCGGTCACTGACCGCCCCTACAATCATTTTACAAATTACGCTGTTAGTATCTGTAAACAAGGTAGAATTATACTGCCCAAAAGAAAAATGAGCGACGTAGATTTCACGTCGCTCATTTTTTTATTTTGTGTTTTCTGCCACAAGGGTTTCGATGGTTTTGTTATCTATGGAAACCCAGGTGTCCGTATTGAAGGAGTTTGCGCTTCCGTATCCGCTGTAGTTGTTGGCTTTTGCTGTACCCTTGGTCAGCGGTACGATCTGCACCCACTCTCCGTCGGCTGCGTACTTGGTAAAGGTTGCCACATAAACGGTAACAGACTTGTTGCTGGAGACATTGTTTAAGTCCTCAGCGGTGATATAGATGGACATTTCCACGCCGTCCACAGTGGTGTCCCGATTCCAGCTGCTGTAGGTGTAGGACGCACCCGTGGAGCTATCATTGTCCAGATTTTCTCTCTTTATCATCATTGTGATGGGCTCGGATTTTCCGTCGCCGTCCAAGTCCATAGACATAAATTCATCGCCAAACAGCGTCTGGATCACACGGGAGTCTGCGCTGGAGGAGCCGGACACATTGCCGATGTAGGTAACGGCAGAAGCTTTGTTCAGACCGCCTCTATTGTTCATGGCGGTATCCAGTGTGTCGTAGGAGTCGGGCGCTACCTTGTTGTTAAGGATATCCCGAAATCTGTCCACAGCGGTCTGGGCAACAACATCACCAATGGATTCCTTGTCCACCACAAAGTTAAAGTGGATACAGGAATTGAGCTGCTCTGTGCTTATATTGCCGGTTGCGTGGGCAAAGGTCACCGTAACGGTCTTAAAGCTTTTAGCGGGGAATTCCTCTTTTGGGGAAATGCCGCTGACCGTGTAGGCAATGGCATCGTTGCTGTGGGTCTTTGTCTGCGCCTCGTTGTAATAATAACTTACCTCCGTGTTGTTATAGAAGGTGACGCTGATTTGCGCCGAGGAATCAGCAGCGGCCAGCAGCCAAATATCCGAGGTGATGTCCAGATCCGCGGTTTTTTTCGACTCTGCCTGCTCGTAGTTGCCACCGATGCATACCACATCGGTGATGTAGATCGTGCCGTAGCGAAAGGTTGCAGTAGCGCTGGGCAGCTCGGCATTCGCATCTACCGGGTAGGCGAGGTACACCCACGCAGCGCTGACACCCGAAAGAGTCAGGGAAAACAGCAGAAACAAGGCAACTGTGAGCATCAACAAATAGTTTCGCCTCATAGCTTCACCTGCTCCTCGCATACATCCGGTGTTTCCTCTTCTTCAACAAACCCGATCTCCCGCAGCCGCGCAAGCTTGGCTTGCCAGAGCTTTTTCTCGGCGATGGGAGTTGCAAAAACAGCAAAGATAATCAGCAGTATGCACAGATAGCCGGCCGGAGACTGGAGAAACGCAAAGAAGCTGCCCACGTGGGGAATCCGCTTGCCCCGGTATATCGCCTTCATCTGGCTATAGAGGACGGGAAATTCGTCGGAGAATTTCGATGCGTCGCCTCTGAGCAGAAAATGTCTGCAATCGGGGTGCTTTTCGTTGGGCTCTTCAATACCGATAATGCGGTGGATCACCATCTTGTCTTCATATTCGTAGACCACAATATCGTAAAGCTTCAGGTCAAACTCATCGGGAAGCTGATGGGTGAACACAATATCAAACATACCGAACTGGTCGTTCAAGTTGTTTTCCGCCAGATAGGCATTGGTGTCTCTCTTGGCAGACATGGACTCAGACATAACGATTTTGGCAACAGGCGTGTTGCCTGTAACCTTGTCGTCGGAAAGCTTGATGCAAACAGAGGATACGAAGGCAACAGCGACCACACCGAGAAGTATAGCGGTAATCACGTTGCAAAGGATGTTCACCCAGCGCTTACGCTGGGTCTCCTTAGTATATTCGGTTTTGATTCTCTCATCTTCCAGACCGTGGTAGATCGCCTTCATACCCTGTTTAAGCAAAACATAAAACATTACGCCAAACAGGGCGGTGAGGGAAACAAAGACGATCAGGCACAGGAAGAATATGTAAAGTTCATATCCAGACATAATTGCTTCTCCTGAAAAAATAACCCAAGAGCCACTCTTGGGTTATTTTTGTCGGTAACGGTTAAGGATTGGAAGTGAGGGGCTGTGCGGTAACCTTGACTCTGAAGACAGCCAGCTTCTGGACCTGCTGGAAATCGTTGTAATCGTCGATGGTGGGCAGGTTGAAGGTGTTTGCCATTGTGATCATCTCGCTCAAGTCAGTGCAGCTGATTGTGCAGGTGTAAACGCCATCGGCACCCTCAGTCCAATCTGCCTCAGTCAGCTGATACGCCTTGCTCTCGTCCAGGCTCCAGATCGCCTTGTTTTCGCTGCCGTAAACGGCATTGTTAATATCGGCGCAGGTGACGGAAACGGTTGCGCCCAAAGCAGCCTCCAGCTGAGCATCGGAGATGCTTGCGTGGGGGGTAAAGGTAACAACCAACTCACCCTCATACTTCAACACGGTATTGTGAGAAGTGGTGCTTTCCTGATCAATCATCAGCTTCAGCGTGTTGCTTACGGTGTGATAAGTACCAAAAGAGCCGGTAAAGTCAGCCTCTGCCATCACATTGGAGGCAGGTTGAATAACCTGGCCGACGTCGTTGCCGGGATACATCCAGGTAGCGTAAACGCCGCCGATTGTGACACAAAGAATCAGCGCCACTAAAATACTAAGCTTTCTCATAAGCATCTCCTCCTAAGGAAAAATAACGAGCATATAAGCCCTGTTTCATTTTTTATCATACTCCTGTAATTTCTGATTGTCAATACCTGCTTGCGCTTTTGCGGAAATTTTACTGGGCGTATAGGCAGTAAAACAGCGAGGTGAATTTCCCCTCGCTGTTGCTATATATAAAACCGGCGAAAATCCGTTTTTGACACCAAAGCGTCAGGTGGGGCAAACCAGTAAAAACCCTAGTGTTTATGCGGTTTTCAGGCGGTTTGCCCTATTATAACACAAGCCTCCACCCGACGAACAATTCCAGTTGCTTTCATAGTATATCTTTCTCCTTTACAGTTCTAAAAGCCTTCTTCTTGAGGAGAAGGTGGCACGGCGATGCCGTGACGGATGTGGTGTTGCCGCAGCCTAGTTTACCCCACATCAGTCAGCTTCGCCGACAGCTTCACCCCAGGGAGAAGCCTTTTCGCGCCTACAATAATTTTACAAATTACGCTGTTAGTATCTGTAAACAGGAGAAGAGTATACTGACAAAAAGGGCGCGTTGCAAAATACCGCAACACGCCCTTTTTTCAAATCTTATAAGCCT
>JAZQKM010000110.1:0-3993 GCA_045542155.1 Eubacteriales bacterium | reverse complement strand
CCCTGTGCAAGGGGAGCTGTCAGTCGATAGACTGACTGAGGGGTTGGTTCTAACTAATAAAACAAAAAGATAGAGCCAACCCTTCCGTCATTTTCTTGCGAAAATGCCACCTCCCCTTGCACAGGGGAGGCTAAAGCAAGTTGCCACATCTGTGGCGGTAGGGCAGGTTTGCAAGTGTTAGATTTTTTGGTGGGCTTTTAGCCCTTGTGCATACCACCCGTTTGACGGGTGGTTATGATTATTCTTTTAATATCTGTAATCAAACCAATGGTCGGGGGAGAGGGTTAGGTCGGTTGCGTCCTCAACCTCGTATTTGCGCTCCAGCCACAAAATGTTGCGGCTCTTGACGTCGTGGAGCAGCTTTTTGGAGCCCTCAAGGCTCGGGTGGAGCATCAATTTCAGATACTGCCATTGCAGAGCGGAACGGCGCACGTTTTCTTTTCTATCCTCGTCGGCAAGTTCTTCGGCTTTTGCCCAAAGCTCATCAAAGTAAGCTTCGTTTGCGCCGTATTGCTCACCCGTGATAGCGGTAAAGGGATTTTCGTAAATGTTCATGCATCCGTTTGCCGCCATTTCGGTGGTCTTATCAATGTATTTGCGAATGTATTGCCAGCCGTCACCGTAATAGGCTTCGAGGAACTCGTCCATGTGCGTGTAGTACTCTTCTTCTGTCATATAGGGATCCCACATCAGCTTTGCCAAGAGGTAAGCGCGAACCTCGCCAAATTCGCCCGAAACAGATTGGCTGTTGCCCTGCGGGAACATTCCGCGCACGTGGTTGTCTACGTAAAAGCGCATATTCTCGCGCAGCGCGCCAAAGTTTGCATAAGTAGGAACGTAGAACTTGAAGTTTGTGGTGTAATCCCAAATGTAGATGCGGTTGCAGATTTTGCCCCACTCTACAAGGTCGCGCACGAGGGCGGGGGTTTTTGTCCAAACGCTCTTGTTGGGGCACTTGGTCAGAGGATGCATAAAGCAGCAACGAATGGAGCACAGACGAATGCAAACGTTGGGATGCGGCTTGGTGATTTTGGGCGCCTTTTGCGTGTAGTTGTAAGCAAGTGTATCCACAACGACGTGGGGATAATCCTCTGCGAGGTCTTCTGCAATGGCATTGACAAAGCGGAGCATATTGCCCGAGGGGCTACCTTCTTCTGCGTCGATGGCTTGGCATTTTTCGCACTTGCAGTAATTGTTGTTGTCGTTTTGGGAGACAGAGACAATATCGGTGTTGGGGTTGGCTTCAAGAGCAGCTCTAACGTTTTTAATTGCCTTTTTGAGGTTTTCGGGGTCGCAAAGGCAGGGGTTATCCGCGCCCCATTCGCCGGTCTCGGTCAGCTTGCCAAGTGTGTGAACAAACAAGCCACCATAGCTCCATTTGCCGCCAAACTTGCCGCTCATATCGGCATCGCAGTTATTAATACCTTGCTTGGTGCACCATTCTGCGCTGGATTTTACAGCGTTCCAGTTGATTTGGCGGGACTCAAAAATGGGAGCGAAATCAATGAGAGTGCCTTCGGGGAAGGTGATATCTCCTGCGGGAATTTTTTCAAGTCCGGGCAAGAAATAACGAACGCCTGCGTACTTTTCAAGGAACTTATAAACACCGTAGAGCACAGCGTGCTCGGTGCCGCCCGCAATGGTCATTCCTTCGGCGTCAGCGCTGACGCGGAAGCCGTCGTTGCGGGAAAGGGTTTTGTCGTAGGTGATGGTAATGGGGAAGCCGCCCTCACTTACCGTGACACCCTTGGCTTCCAAATATTTTTGCAATTCCTCGGCGGCAAAGACCTCGGTCTCGGTGTTGCCCGTGAGAATTGAAACGTGCTTGAGAGTAATGCTCATTTTACTGCCTCCTTTTTGGGTGAAAAGATACTATACAGATATATCATATCAAAAAAAAGACGCAAAAGCAATATAAAGAGGCATTTGTTTACAAAAAAGAAAAGAAATCACACAACAAAACAAAGAGCAGACACACAAGCTGCTTCTTGCATATCTGCTCTTTTGAATTTGTAATCTGCTTTTCAGAAGCAGAGAGGAAATCCTGCTTTAAGATCCCTCGCTGTACCATTCGTCGGGGGCTTTGTTATACTCCCAGCTTTCGGCAAATTTTTTTATACCGTAAGTGTAGCGAATTTCCAAACGCAAAAGATCCGCCATATCCGGATCGGGATGAAGCATTAGGCGAATGTAACACCATTGTAGGCGGGAGCGATTGACGTATGCCTTGCGGTCGCCTGCAAGACTTTCGGCGGTAGCCCACCAGGCGTCAAAATCGGCTTCATTTGCAAGGTAATCCTCTTTAGAGATGATTTCAAAGGGGTGCGAGTAAATGCTCATACAGTTGCTTTGGGCAAGCAAGGTGGTCTTATCGATGTATTTGCGAATGTACTCCCAACCCTCACCGTAGTAAGCAGCAAGAAACTCATCCATGTGCGTGTAGTATTCTTCCTCGCTCATATAGGGGTTCCACATCAGCTTGGCGAGCAAATAGAGGCGGAGCTCTGCAAACTCACCGGACACAGACTCGTAGTTGCCTTGCGAGAATATTCCGCGCACGTTGTGGTCGGCATAAAAGCGCATATTTTCGCGCAGGACGCCAAAGTTAGGGCAAGTGGGAACATAATAGCGGAAGTTTGTGGTGTAATCCCAAACGTAAATGCGGTTGCATATTTTGCTCCACGATAGCAAATCCATTCGAAAAGCTTTAGAGTTCGTTTTTGTTCCCCCTGCATAGCTTTTTTCAATTTCGCACTCGCTT
Source organism: Eubacteriales bacterium (assembly GCA_045542155.1). Taxonomy (GTDB): domain Bacteria; phylum Bacillota; class Clostridia; order Oscillospirales; family CAG-272; genus UMGS1865. The sequence goes on along the minus strand of JAZQKM010000110.1, from coordinate 1,232 downwards.
ATGGGGTGCGTATAACAGCAGTTGATGGGGCAAAGGCGAACACAAACGTTGTGGCGCGGAACGGTCAAGCGCGGTGCTTGTTGCGTGTAGCGGTACGCCAACGTATCAATTACAAGGTTGGGATAGTCCTTTTCCAAATCCTCGGCTACTTTATTAACAAAGCGAAGCATCAGGCCTGCGGGGCTTTTTTCTTCCTTGTTAACGGCGGCACATTTTTCACAGGTGCAGTATTCAAAGCTGTCGTTTTGCGAAATTGACACGATGTTGATGGTCGGGTCGTCTTCTAAAATATAGCGCACGTTTCTGATGACCGTTGCCAAAATTTTGGGGTCGGAAAGGCATGGGTTGGGGGAGTCGGATCTTCCTGTTTCGCTCAACCACCCAATGGTGTGCACAAACGTGGGGCCGTAGTTCCATTTGCCGCCGATTTCATCGGGAATGGAGCCGCTGCCGTTCAGTCCGTTTTTCACATTCCAAAGGGCGGATTCTTCATCCTCGGAGCCAAACCAGTTGGAATGGCGATACTCAAAGGCAGGGGCGTGGGCAATCAGATTGCCATCGTGCAGGACGATGGGACTGTTGGGAACGACCTCAAGCGTTGGTGTAAAGTAGCGAATGCCTGCATATTCTTCCAAAAAGCGATAAACACCGTAAATCGCGCCGCGATGGATGCCGCCGCGAATGGTCAATGCGGCATGCTCACCGCGCAAGGTTGCATCCACCAAAACGGAATCTGTGGGGAGCGTAGGGTCAAGATAGAGGATGATGGGAAAGCCATCCTCGGCAATCTCGACGTTTTTTTGCTTCAAATATTTGACAAGCTCTTGACCTGCAAAGACCTCGTGCTCGCTACTGCCCGTTTTGACGTTGGCACGCTTGAGCACGTTGTTTTCGTCAATGTTGGAGTAATCGTAAACGGGGGGCTCTATCGGTTCGGTCTCCTCGGTAGTAGTTTCTTGGGGAGTAGTGACCTCGGGGGGCGTCTCCTCGGGGGAGGTAACCTTGGGCGTGGTCGTTGTCGAGGTGGCCGTCTCCGATGGTGTTATATCAGGGGTCGAGGGATTTGTTCGGCACCCTGTCAAAAGGCAGGTCAGCAAAATAACTGCAACCAGCACAAGCGTCAGCGATTTTTGCACAAAAGTTTCTCCTTTCAAAAGTCGAGGCGATACTCCGCCATGATATCATTATTGTAACAAGAAAAGCTCAAAAAGTCAATAACGCGTTAGTTGTTT
>JAZQKM010000109.1:0-2269 GCA_045542155.1 Eubacteriales bacterium | reverse complement strand
GCTTATTGTTCTATTTTTTGTCATGGTAATGAGTATTATTAGCGCTCTTTCCTGCCGCAGGCTTCTGCCGATGTTGACGTTTGTGGTAACGGCTATTGAAATGATGCACTTTGGTATTGTCGATAATAGTCCCGGCAAGGATAAACTGCTGACGAAAATTTGTGTTTTGGTACTAACATCATTTATTGCAGTACTTCTGTTCTTCTCATGTAATTTCGTCTACAAACCGGAGGCTCCGTATCTGTCCAATGGCAGAGATACCCTGTGGGACACACAAACGGAAGAACTTGCTGACGAAATTTGTGCCGGTTGTGAAACCGACGAGGAAAAGGTACTGGCTTTTTATAATTGGATCATAGCCAACTTAGAGTATGACCACGACTGTTATCCACTCTTCCAATACTTTGATGTTCGCAAGACACTGCAAACCAGGCAAGGGATTTGCTTTGACTTTTCCCATCTGTTCGCCGCATTCTGCCGTAGTCAAGGTATCCCTTGCTACGCTGTTGACGGAATATCCCGTAAGAATAACATAGATCGGCATACTTGGAACCGCGTGTACTATGATGGAACTTGGTGGAACGTGGATATAACGACTGACAACTCAAGAACAGCTAATGGCAAAGAACTTTACGGTTTCCACAAGCTGGAAGGGGCTTTCGTTCCCGACGAAGACTTTTTCATAACGAAAATCTATTGAAACTAAACCTCTGCATTTTTTGGATGCAGAGGTTTAGTTTTTCTTTTATTTCTTTTCTCCGTTTAGGATCCATTCCGGGTCATATCCAAATTCCATCGCAATTACCTTTGCGAGCATTGGCGAAAGGGTTGTGATTTTATTACTTTCGCCTGTCAGCGTATAAACATAATTCTCGGAAATACCGACCTGTTTTGCAAATTCTCTCTTTGAAATGTTCTTTTCGTCAATAATTTTATTTAGTCTATCTGCCAATGTCATAGGTTTGTACCTCCTTCTTCGTCCTGTTTCATAATTGCAGCATATAATAGCAACTGTTTCAGCGAGTTCACGCCTAACTTGGAATAAATATTGCGGTTATGGAAACGAACGGTTGACTCTTTGATACCCGCCAGTTCAACAATCTGTTTCACACTCTTGCCCGCAAGGTAATAATCAAATACGGTACGTTCCATAGATGTAAGCGTTTTTACGCCCATAAGGAACTGTTCGTAATCGTATGGATCAACTTCGTTTTTCCTTGAATATGCCAACCTTGCGGCGTTTTGTTCGGCTTCGTTCTTTTCGTTGGTCATTTGGTCGAGAGTAGATTGCATTGTTGCTTTTTGGCTTTCCATCTCAGCAAAGTGAGCTTCTGCAATACGGTCTTGCTCAGCAAGAAAAGCAAACAAATCGTCAATCTCCGTAACATTGGAATATCCGCCGTATTCCTTATGCTTGATTTGCTCCAACCCCCGTTTGATCGGTAACAAGAACCTGCGAGAAAAATAGAAACAGCATCCCACAGTTGCCGTAACGAGAAGAAGCATAAGCAGTATAATCCGCACGGTATTATTCGCGGACCAACTGTTGTAATCCTGCTTTGGAATAAGTACCGATATGGAAAAGTCGCAATCATCTTTGCAAAGTTTGATTTGCTTTGTCACTCCGATATATGAAGTGGAGTTTCCCTCAAACAAGGTCAAACCGTTTCCAAAGGAAGAAGTAGTGAATTCTCCTTTAGGTGCTAAGTAATATCCGTTTGCAATGCCGCAACTGAAAGAGTCAGCGGCATTTTTTATGCCGTCACTACCGCTGTTCACGGCAAAGACAACATGATCTAAATTAGTAGGCTGGCTGAATACGTGCTTAAAATAACTTTCGCTTATCTCAAATCCGCACAAACCATATATCGTTCCGTCATCGCCTATAATTGGAAGTGTGAATAAGACAGCTCTTTCCGAAGTGCTGGTTAATGTAAACACATCGGAAATTCGATAGGAACATTGTAGCGGCAACTCCGAACCTTTTATCAGTTGAGCATAGTTAGGAAACAAATCCGTACTGAACTCCAAACGCCATTTTCTGTGTGGCATAACCCCGTGCTTTTTGCCAAGATCGGAAAGCCCTCTGTAAAGCAAAATGCCGTTATCGGAGGAATCCAAGGAACTATGTTGCAGATAAAGACCTGTGCGGGATTGCGCCGCATTTTCAACGGATGTATTTACCGACGCATCCAGTACGATAAAAGCACCGGAGCAATCGGTTTCCATCAGCTTATGCTTGAGTATGTCAAATAAGGCTTCTTGAACA
>JAZQKM010000108.1:0-4998 GCA_045542155.1 Eubacteriales bacterium | reverse complement strand
ACCGATCTTGCGGCGCGGCTCGTTGATGATACGGGCGAGGCGTGTGTTGTCGTCGTGGTTGCTGATGAGCTGCAGATATGCTACAACGTCGCGAATTTCCTTGCGGTCGGTAAAGCGCGTGCCACCGAGAACGCGATAGGGAACAGCCGCGCGTGCAAAGGCCTTTTCGATGCTTTGCGATTGTGCATTCGTGCGATAAAGAATGGCAAAATCGCGATACGTGGCCTCTTTTTTGGCTACTGCGCGAGAAACGGTGTCAACAAGATAGCGCGCTTCCATATTCTGGTCGTCGCAAAGCTTGAGGTGTATTTTAGAGCCTGCCCCCGAGGAAGTCCAAAGGGTTTTGCCCTTGCGCCCGCGGTTGTTGGAGATAACAGCGTTTGCCGCATCCAAAATGTTACCCGTCGAGCGATAATTTTGCTCGAGCTTGATGATTTTAGCATCGGGGAAGGTTTTATCAAATGTGAGAATGTTCTCAATGGTCGCTCCGCGGAAGCGGTAAATGCTCTGGTCATCGTCACCGACTACCATCAAATTGCGCGTGGTGGGATTGGTCAAAAGGACCGTCAGTTGCATTTGCGCTACGTTGGTATCTTGGAATTCGTCCACGCATACGTAGCGGAAGCGACGCTGATATGCCTCGCAGATTTCGGGATGATGACGCAATAGCAGAACGGTCTGCATAATGATGTCGTCAAAGTCGAGCGCGTTGGATTCGCGCAAATAGCGCTGATATTCCTCATACACGCGCGCAACCTGCTTTTGGCGGTAGTCCTGGCCGGCTTCAAGGGCAAACGCGTCGGGCGAGAGGAGTTTGTCCTTTGCGTGGCTGACGGCATTGATAACGGTTTTAACAGACAACAGCTTTTCGTCAATATTGAGTCGCTTCATAGCGGCAAGCATTGCCTTTTTGGTGTCGTCTGCATCGTAAATGGTAAATCCGGGGCGGTAGCCCATTCTCTCGCCGTGCTGACGCAGAATGCGCACGCAGATGGAATGGAAGGTGCCTGCCCAAATATCGGTTGCGGTGTGTTCCTCTTCGGGGAACATACGGGCGAGACGCTCCTTGATTTCGTTAGCGGCTTTGTTGGTAAAGGTAATGGCGAGCACGCGGTAGGGCTCACAGGTATTGTTTGCAAATTGCGGTAGAATGTGCTCGCGAATTGCCTCCGGCTGCAGCATCATTGCGCGCTCAAGCTCAGAGACGCGTGCTTCGTCCGTTCCGTAAGGGACGTAGTCACTGAAATAGGCATTGCCGTAGCGGATGATAAAAGCAATGCGGCGCACAAGAACGGTGGTCTTACCGCTACCCGCACCCGCAAGGATGAGGAGCGGATTGTTAACGGTAAACACTGCCTCGCGCTGACGCTCATTCAATTCAGCATAGGCTTTGTCAAACAGTCGGCGCTTGACGGAAAGATAGCGTTGTTCGATAGAGGTTTGCATAAAGACCCTTTCTTAACTAAGGTTTACAATGGTTGTAATCAGCCAAATCGCAAGGCAAACGGCTGCCACGGGAGAGAGCAAGCTCTCAAGCAGTGTGGCAGGCAGATGCTTCCACGGAAGTGCCGTTGTGTAATTGGAAGAAATGTTCTTTTTTGCGTGGATGTGGTAGATTTTTCGTGCCTCTCCTGCGGCAAAAGCCGCGAACAGTAAAAAGAGCACCACTACGCAAAAGATAAAGATTTCGTTGCTGCCCGCGTTGACGTAGAAAGCCGAAAGATAGGGCTGACCGAACAGGCAGAAGATATTATAGCAGATGTGCAACAGAATGGGGGCAAGGAAGGAGCGTGTTGTATACATCGCCGCCGCCAACAGCAGTCCCAAAAAGAAATAGGTGAGAAAATGCGCAAAAGAGAAGTGCAGCATTGCAAAAAGCAGGGAGCTTGCGATAATGGAGACACCCACGCCGCGCTTTTCGTACTCCGAGCAAAGAATGGAGCGATAGGTCAATTCCTCGCCAACGGCGGGCAGGAATGCATATGCCAAAATGGCAAAGAGTGTTTCGGCAGGTGTGCCGGTGCGAGCGACAAAGGTGTCATAAAGGGTAAAGCTTCCCTCAAGAGAACGAATACCGCCCGTTAAAATCGAGGTCAAAAGGCTTCCTGCAATCATTACTATCAAGAGGTAGAGCAGGAATGGAATGTGCGAAAGTCGCGGCACGCGCAAGCGGATGCGCTCGGCAAAATTTTCCCCACGCAGCTTGCAGTACAGAATGGCGGGAATGATGAAAATAAGCACCTGTATTAAAATAATGCCTACAAATTCGCTGTTGCGGTCAAGGAGTCGCGCATCAATCAGGCGCGAGAGGAGCAACAGAATAAAGTTGCACAGTACCAAAATAAGCGGTGCGTGCAAGGGCTTGAGAGAGCCGTCCTTGCCGCCCCCCAAGCGACGGGAGCCGTTCATTAGACGCTCATACGTGCGTTTCCATCCCTTTGGCGTTTCGTCTGCTTTTTGGGGAGCGGTTGCCTTTGGAACGGGAGCTTTTTCTTTTTCGACGTTTTCTTGGCAACGGTAAGCGCCGCGCTCGGTAAAGAGCCAATCAACGGGCAGGTCGTGAGGCTCTGTGGGAACGCTTTTGAGCAACATCAACGCATACGCCGCGCCAACCGTTACACCGGGAAAGGTGGCAAGATAACGGTCGTAGTATCCCTTGCCGTAGCCGATGCGGTTTCCCGCAAGGTCGTAAGAGAGCGCGGGAACAATGCAAAGTGCGCGTTTGTCGGGTACGCATATAGGCGCATCCTCGGGCGGCTCGGGTATTCCGTAAGCACCGGGGGTGAGCTTTTGCCCTTCGGGCAGAATATAAAACTGCATTGTGTTTGTCTCCTTGTCGCAACGCGGAAAAGCCACGGGAATGCCGCGTTTTCGCGCCACGTGTGCCAATGGGAGAAGGTTGATTTCATTCTCAAGCGGCGCGTAGATGAGGAGCATAGATGCATTTTTGAAGAGCGGGGAGTCTATAATCCCAGCGGCAATGTTGCGGTCGAGTTCTTTTCGTTCTTCGCGTGCAAATTCCGCACGCTTTTGCAAAAGAACACCGCGCAGTGTGATTTTATCCATCATCAGTCGGCAAGAATGGCAGAACAAAGCGAGCTTGCAGCCCCGTCACCTTTGAGAACACGTACGAGCGCAAGACCGAATTCCACAGCCGCGCCCATACCAATAGCGGTGATGATTTTACCGTCGGTGATAACCTTTACTCCCTTGGGTTGCAGGATAGCACCATCGAGATACTCTTCAAAGCCGGGAAAGCATACGGCTGCCTTGCCTTTGAGGTATCCGCGTTTGCCAAGCACCATAGGGGCGGCGCAAATAGCACCGATATATGCTCCCGTATTGATGGCGGAACGCAATGCCGCATCTACGGTGCGCGACTCGTCAAGGTGACGCGTGCCGGGCATACCGCCGGGCAGAATAATCATTTCGGGCTTGGAATCACGGAACATCGTGTCGGGGATATCCGCGCCAACTGCTATGCCGTGTGCGCCTACGATGGTATCTCCGCCGCCAACACCAACAGTAGTGACGTCACAGCCTGCGCGACGTAAAAGGTCAAGGGGAGCGAGAGCTTCTACCTCTTCAAATCCGTTTGCTAAAAACATATAAATCATAACGCGTAACTCCTTTTACTGAATTCCTGCGGTCAGCTTGATGAGCAATTTTATGCTATCGGGCTGAACCTTTGCTTCGTGTGCCGCACGGTTGCGGTGAATCTCTCCGCACTTGGTGCAACGGTGAATGATGATGTAACCCTTACGAGCGTCGGGTTCGGTGCGAATGGGCTCCATTTGACCGCCGCAGGTATTGGCGCGGTCGCCCGGATTGACGTCAACGTGCAGGGACCACAAACAAAAAGGGCAGTGATTGCGCGAGGAAAAGCCCAAAGGCTCTACTTCCTTTCCACAGTGCGCGCAAATAAAGCCGCTATCGTTTTTGCTAAAGCGTTTCTGTTCCATAAAAGGCCCCTCCAACACATAATTATCTATTTTAATAGTAACATAAAAATATATAAAAGTCAAGCAACAAACCCAAAACAGTGCAATTTTTTATACATAAAAAATTGAAAAAACTTGGCAAAAGAGTCTTGACAAAAGGCAAAAAATGGATTATAATAGAATTAGAACTATTCTAATTCGAAATGAGGGAAGAAAAATGACAAGACAAAGAGAGCTTATCATCAATATTTTAAAGCAATCCGACCGCCACTTGACAGCTGACGAAATTTTCTTTTTGGCAAAGCTGAAAATGCCGTCCATCGCTATGGCGACCATTTATAATAATCTCAACGCAATGAACGAGGCAGGTCTTGTCAAGCGTTTACATATCGACGGCGTTGCCGACTGTTTTGACAAAATTATGGAGCCCCACGACCATCTGCTCTGTGACAAATGCGGCAAGATTTCTGATATCAAGCTCCACTCCCTGACCGAAACACTTGAGGCTGAAATCGGCACACAGATTGACGATTACGAGCTGACGGTTCACTACGTTTGCCCCGAGTGCAAGAGCGGTGCCCGCAGAAGATAATTGGGGTTGCCCACTTTGCGCAGAACAAAAGCCACACTCATAAGACAACCCGAATTTTTTGTTCGATTTTGAAAAAATTCAAAGAACACAAAGAACATCAAAAATACGCGTTTTTGCATCACGTATATGCAAAAAGCCGAGAAAATCAGGCGATTTTCTCGACTTTTTATTATGTTTCAATGCTTATTCTTCCATCAATTTCGCATTCTTGAATGCTTCAATAATGGTGTCTCTATCGAGCGTGGTAGAGAGGTAATGTCTATCATTGACTGCGAGAACGGTCTTGCCGTCAACCTCTTCAAGGGGCAACTTGTTGCCACCGAGCTCATCCTCGTAACAGAGGTAGGAAGTGGGGAGCGGCAGGGAGAGCTTGCCCTCACCCTTGGTGTGCCACAGAACGACGTAGTTTTTGTTTCTACGGGTGAAGACGTATGCGCTCATCGGTGCATTTTCGCCGCCGGCGCC